>JACIXR010000005.1 GCA_014360495.1 bacterium | reverse complement strand
GAGGCTTTCCTTCGGAAAGCCTCGCCGCGATATCTAACCCCTGATTAAGAAGTAATATTTTAAATCCCAATCATTGAGAAAATCGTCTTTAATCGCTATAATTAATTTTGTCAATGAAAGAGAGAAGATTGATAATTGTTGGAGGAGGGCTTGCCGGCTCGGAAGCTGCTTGGCAGGCAGCATCAAGGGGAATCAAGGTAATCCTCTATGAAATGCGTCCGAAAGTCTTCACTCCAGCCCATAAAACTCCCTACCTCGCCGAGCTCGTCTGCTCTAATTCCCTCAAAAGCACATCTCTCTCTACTTCTGGCGGACTCCTCAAAGAGGAAATGAAAATGCTGAATTCCCTGATAATCAAAGTGGCGGAGGAAACAAGGGTTCCAGCAGGAGAAGCCCTGGCTGTGGATAGAAATCTCTTCTCTGAAAAAATAACAAACATCTTAAAAACACACCCTCTAATTGAAATAGTGAATGAGGAAGTCAAAACGATTCCCGATGAACCCGCTATAATTGCAACTGGTCCCCTCACATCACCATCCCTCAGCAAGGAAATAGAAAAATTAACTGGAAAACAACATCTATACTTTTACGATGCTGTATCGCCGATAGTTTATAAGGACTCAATAGATTTCAGCAAGGTTTTCATCGCCTCCCGCTACGGGAAGGGGGAGCCAGCCTATATCAATTGCCCCTTTGATGAAGAGGAATATTTTGCCTTCTGGCATGCCCTGAGGGAGGCGGAAAAAGTTCCCTTGGAGCCCTTTGAGGAACCCAAGTTTTTCTCCGCCTGTATGCCCATAGAGGAAATAGCCGAGAAAGGGGAACTCGCCCTCGCTTATGGTCCTCTAAAACCAGTAGGTTTGGAAATTAATGGCAGAAAACCATTTGCCGTTGCTCAGCTGAGAAGAGAGGATATCTCCGATACGCTTTATAGTCTTGTCGGCTTTCAGACCCGTTTGACTTTCCCAGAGCAGAGAAGGGTCTTCAGGATGATTCCTGGATTGGAAAACGCGGAATTCGCTCGCTATGGTAAAATCCATCGCAATACCTACATTAACTCACCTCTTTTCCTTGAACCAACTTTCCAATTTAAAGGCAAACCTTACCTTTTCTTCGCTGGGCAGATAACAGGTGTTGAGGGTTATGTAGAATCTGCCGCCTCGGGTTTAATAGCCGGTATAAACGCCTCCCGCTTGCTCTTTGGTCTTCCGCCCGTGATTTTCCCAAGAGAGACCATGCTTGGTGCCCTCTCCCACTATGTGAGCTTTGCCAAGCCCGATAATTTCCAGCCTATGAACGCGAATTTTGGTCTTCTGCCACCTCTTGAAAGAAGGATAAGGGATAAGAAAAAGAGATTTGAGGCTTTATCTCAAAGAGCGCTTGATTTTTTGAGAGACTTCTTAAAGGAGTTGGAGAAATGATAAGCCTAAGATATCATCTCTTGAGCCTTGTTGCCGTGTTCTTCGCTTTAGCAATTGGGATTCTCATCGGCTCAGCCTTCGTAATGCGGGCTGATATCAGGAGCATATCTCAAAACCTACAAAAAGAGTTCGCGAAGGTGAGAGAGGAAGTGAGGAAGGAAAGGGAAGCAACAAAGCAGATACAGGCGATTATAGAAAATTACAGGAAATTTGCCCAGCTTCTCTTGCCTTCGCTTGTAAAAGGCAAGTGCGTGGGACAATCTGTTGGGATAATCTGTATAGGTAAAGTTGAAGATAAGACGGTTTCCGAATTGGGGGAATCCATAGAGATGGCTGGTGGAAGGATTTCCTTTACGGTTTATTTGAACCCCTCTCAAATTGAAGGGAGGGAGGATAAGGACGGGATTTTTGCTAATTTCGCAAATAATCTTGCCATAGGGAACAGAAGTGGATTGAAGGCGCTTGAAAAGGAAAACTTGATAAATATCAAGGATTGGCAAGGAACAGCCTCAAAGCTTCTTGTAATCTCTGATAAGCAAGCTGATAAGAAAAGGGTGAAGGGGGTAGATGTTCCTCTTATTACTAAACTTATGACATCTGGCTTGAAGGTGATAGGAGGTGAGGAGTTCACAACTTCCTTCTCCGCTATCCCTTCTTACAGAGACTTGGGTATTTCCACTGTTGATTGCGTTGATTATGAAATTGGGGAGCTAGCGATAGTGCTTCTGCTTTCGGGAAAAGAAGGCAACTATGGGATGGGTAAAGGGGCAGATGCCTTACTTCCACCACTTTGAAGGATTTGGGTAAGGAAAGAGTTTCTATAATTATCCCCGCCTACAACGAGGCTGATAGGATAAGGGAAACGGTAAGGAGCGTCTTGCCTTTTGCTAAGGAGCTCATTGTAGTTGACGATGGCTCGGAAGATGAAACCGCTATGGAAGCAAGAAAAGCGGGAGCGAAAGTTTTTAGGTTGAGTAGGAATAGGGGGAAAGGATGGGCATTGAGAGCGGGATTTCTACTCAGCAGAGGGGAGATTCTGCTTTTATTAGATGCAGACCTCGGTTCTTCCGCGATTAAAGCCCTTACCCTCATTCCACCTGTTTTGAAGGGAGAGGCAGATATGACGATTGCGGATTTGCCCAAGAGAAGAGGTGGGTTGGGTCTTGTTTTAGCACTTTCCCGATTTGGGGTGAGGTTATTTACGGGGAGGGATTTGAATTCACCCATATCAGGGCAGAGGGCTATGAGAAGGGAGATATTAGAGGGATTTCCTTGGGAAGGGAGATTTGGATTTGAGACCGCTTTGACGATTTACGCCCTAAGAAAAGGTTATAGGGTAAAGGAAATACCCTTGAACATAACGCATAGAAGAACGGGATGGAGTTGGCGAGGATTTATTCACAGGGGCAAGCAGTTTATTCACATTCTCTTCGCTCTATTTAAAATATTAATCAAAAGATGAACTCTTTAATCTTGGGTTTTCTGCTCGGACTGCTTTTGCCTTTATTTTCTCATCGTTTGCCTTTGAAGGAAAAAAATTTCCAGGGCATATATATCCCTAAAGCCGGATTCCTTATCCCATTCGTTGGAAGCATTTACTTTCTTTTTTCCAAGGATTTCATCTCAGCCCTGACTCTTTTTTCCTTCGGCGTTCTTGGCTTTGCCGATGATGTTTGGGGGCTAAAAGATGTTAAAGGGTTCAAAGGACATTTCTCCCTTTTGTTTAAGGGGAAATTCTCAACTGGCTGGCTGAAAGCATTGGGAGGCGGAGTAATTGCGATAATAATAGCCTCATCGCTTTATTCCTCCTTGCCTCGTATCCTGCTTTCAGCCTTCGTAATTGCCGCCTCAGCCAATTTTCTAAATCTCTTGGATTTGCGTCCCGGAAGATGTCTAAAGGCTTTCGCTCTGCTATCCTTTCTTTCACTTCTCTTCTCTGGCAAATCCTACCCGTTTCTCTTTTCCTTCGCCCTTGCTTTCCTTGTCTATGACCTTAGGGAAAAAGCGATGTTGGGCGATAGCGGTTCTAATAGTCTCGGCGCTATTCTTGGCTTATCCTTCGCATATACTCCCTTATATGTTCAAATATGCTATGCTTCTTTTCTCTTTGTTATGATTCTACTCGGAGAATTCGTCTCTTTCAGCAAGTTAATAGCGGGAAACTCCTTTTTGCGGATTTTAGACAACTTAGGAAGAAAGACACCCCTCTAAAACGATTGTGAACTCTCCCCTCGCTCCCTTTTCCCTCAACATCTTCAAAGCCTCGCTCACCTTCCCTCTGAATATCTCCTCGTAAATCTTTGTGAGCTCTCTGCACAAAACGATTTTCCTATCTCCCATTACCTCTAAGATATCCTCTAATGTTTCTATTATCCTATGAGGTGCTTCAAAGAAAACTAAAGTATGGGGATAATTTTTGATTTCGTTCAGCAATTTTCTCCTTTTGCTTCTTCCTCTTGGCAAAAAAGAGAAGAAGGAGAAATTTTGGGCTGGCATCCCACTCACGCTCAACGCAGTCGTTATAGCGGAAGGACCTGGTATGGGGATTGTTTTTATACCTCTTTCACCACAATACTTCACAAGTTCCTCGCCTGGGTCGGAAATGGCTGGCGTTCCTGCCTCTGAGATGAGGGCAGCGTTCTCCCCATTTTCAATTCTCTTTATAATTTGCTCCACCCTGCTTCTTGGACTATGTCGGTGAAGGGAGATTACGGGCTTTCTTATATCATAATGGCTTAGCAACCCCTTCGCCTTCCTTGTATCCTCTGCGACAATGAAATCTACATCTTTGAAAACCTCTAAAGCCCGAAGGGTTATGTCCTTGAGATTTCCAAGCGGGGTAGCGACGACGAAGAGATTGCCTTTGCTCGCCAATTCCCCTCCTAATAGATACGAGGATAAGGAGGTAATTTCCTTTTAAATGCCATCTTGTGAACCCTCTCAATCACTTTATCTATGAATTCCGTAGCAAAGCCCTTATCAATCAATTGTCTCCTTGACAAACCCTTATCAATCAAATTGAAAAGAAGCTTATCAACTTCCTCATAAGTGAATCCTAACTCTCCTTCGTCCGTCTGACCCGGCCAGAGCTCAGCTGTGGGAACTTTCTTTATTATCTTTTCCGGTACGCCTATCGCTTTCGCCAATTGCCTAACTTGAGTCTTGTAGAGGTCAAGGATTGGAGCAAGGTCGCAGGCTGAATCCCCCCAGCGAGTTGTATACCCCAAGAGCCACTCCGTTTTGTTTCCCGTCCCCAAAACAAGAGCTCTATAAAAATACGCTCTATCATACAATATGCTCATCCTTTCCCTTGCCATTTTGTTTCCCTTTTGAACAAGGTTATCAGTAGGACAAGATTGGAAAAAGGCATCAATCTGGGGGGTTATATCTATTAATTCCCATTTAGCGCCCGTTGAGGAGGCAAGTTCCTTTGCATCCTCAATATTTTGAGGGTCGCTTGTCTTATAGGGAAGCGACAGGGCGATTATGTTCTCTCCACCCAACGCTTCAACCGCAAGGAGAAAAACCGTTGAGGAATCAAGCCCACCGGATAACCCGATAACTGCTTTTTTAATACCCGCCCTCTCCGTTTCTTTCCGAATGAAATAAATTATCCTCTTGCGAACATAATCTACATCAATTGAAAGTTCTTCTTGCATCCTAGAACCACCTCGCATATAATGACATTGATACACATATAATGAATTTAACGAAGGAGGAAGGAAAATGCAATATTTAAAATTGGTTCTGCTTTTTCTCTCCCCTTTGACTTTAGCAACTACGACGAGCAACTTCTTCCGCAAAGGAGTGGCGAATATTCGCTATGATAAGGGGGAAAATACTTGGACATTGAGCAATTTAAGATTGGAAAGAGTAATAGTGTTCAAAAACGGCGGCTTGTTTACGACCTCTCTAAAGGATAAAATAACATCTACTCAATTCGTAGCCGAGCCATCTCCAGAAGGATACTTCGGATTTTTCTCTCCCGATAAAACCGTCCATATAATGCGTGGATGGAGGATGAGCGAGACCAAGCCACCGGAGGGATGGCAGTCAGCCGAATTTGACGATAGCGATTGGAAAGAGATAAATCTCCCCTTCCGAGTTGAAGAGGATAACAAAGTTTGGTGGCTGAGAAAAAGGCTTTCCCTTGCGGAGAACGAAAGCTATTTTTTGGAGTTTCACAGAGCAATAGATGATGAAGCCCTGATTTATATTGACGGGAAGTTGATAAGAGAGGTGAAATCTGATGAAGCACCTTGGACAAAAGATATAGCAATTCGGATTCCAGCGGGAAAGGTGCTTGCAATAGAGCTTAGAGGACATGGTAAACCGAACGGCATTTATGGTCAAGTTTCAATAACGCCTATGAGGGATGTATATACGCTTGATTTGAGCAAGGATTGGGATTTGAGGGGATATAAAATCAATAGCAACAAGGATGGGAAGGAGCTAATCATCTCTCTATCGGGGAAGGGGACGAACAGGGGGGGGGCGGTTGATGTTCACTATCAAGTTTATCAGGGAGACGAGCCTTGGATTGTGAAATGGTTTGAATTGAAGCGTTCTGGCATTTCCGAGACCTTGTTGCCAAGGGAGATAGTGTTAGACGAGATTAGGCTCCCAAAGGCTGATTATCAGGTAAGGGGATTTCCCGGCACGAGCAAAGCTGTTTGGGCAGGTGGAAAGGGGATAATAGGAGGGGTGGGCTCGATTTTAGGAAACAGCGATTTTGCCGAATACAAATTCCAACTTCGCTGGCTCTATGATGATGTGGTTAAGAGAGAGCTTACGACTCCCAAGGCTATCATAGCTGTATTCCAAGGCGATGGAGCGAATGGAGCCTTCATCTATCAGCTTTATATGTCCCACCACTATGTTCGAGCCACGCCTTACAGTATTCCTCCTATTTATAACACTTGGTTCGGCTATTATCACAATGTAAATGAGAAGCTCTGCGAGAGGATAATACCCATTGCCAAGGAGTTGGGTTGTGAGTACTTCGTGATAGACGACGGCTGGCAGAAAAACAACGGGGATGATATTTACGGCGACTGGATTGTGGATGAGAACAAGTTTCCAAAAGGCTTGGCTTATATAAAGAAGCTCTGCGAAGAACATGGATTGCGTTTTGGCATTTGGTTCGCTCCCATAATGGCAGCTCCCGGTTCACAGGTAGTGAGGGAACATCCCGAATGGGTAGTGAAGAGGGATGGCGAGATAGCACACGAGTGGGGTTCTCGTTATGGGATGTGTCTCGGCTCCGATTATCTTGATTCCATTAAAGAGAGGATGTTAAAGTATGTAAAGCAAGGGGTAGAGTTCTTCAAATGCGATGATGGATTGTTAGAGGCGGGATGCACTCAGCCAAACCACAAGCATTTGCCTGGATATTCACTCGCTTCCCAATGGAAGGGGTGGAAGGAGTTTTGCGATAGCGTGAGGGAAATCAATCCCAAGTTCGTCATAGACAGAGGATGGGAAGGCGGACCTGAGGTATGTGATGTGAACGATGAGGGATGGTTTGGCGACTGGGAGATAGGTTATGACCCAAATAGGCAAAGGGTTGTGAGGTGGTGGTATAAGAATGCGGATATTTATCGCCAAACCCTCTGGAATTTGACCTTTGTGCGTCCGCCATTCACCATTGCCTGGGAGACCCCTTGCCATCTCCCCATTGGTCAGGAGGATATAAACGCGCTTGAGTATCATTTTACCTCAATTGGAGCCTATATATGCAATGTGGAGGTTCACGGGAGATTGGACGAGATGACGGAGAGGGAGAAAGAAGTTATTAAAAAGTGGGTGAAATGGAACAAGGAGAACAGGGATTGGCTTGCCTTTGCCCAGCCGATACTTGATAGACCCTGGGAGCCGAGAGACCCCAATGCGAAGCCCCACATTGACGGAGTAATGCATCTCCGTCCTCTTCACAAAGGGAAATATGGCTATATCTGCCTATGGAATCCCGGCGAGGAGCAGGACAAGGCGGTGATTGAATTCGTGCCAAAGAATTATTTGATTGATGTAGATTTCAAGACATTAGAGATAAAGAGCATAAAGGATGGAAGGAAGGTAGAATGGAAGAGGGAAGGGGACAAGCTAAGGATAGAAATTACTATGCCTCCTTTGAGCTGGGAGATATTGGAGCTTCGCAAGAGTTAGAGGATAAAGCGCGAGAGGTCCTCGCTTTCCAGGATTTCGCCCAGCTGACGCTGGACGAAGTTGGCATCTACGATTACCTTCTGCCCAGCTAAGGAGGGCGCCTGGAAGGAGATATCCTCTAATAGTTTCTCCATAACAGTGTGGAGGCGGCGTGCCCCAATGTCCTCAGTGCGTTCGTTAACGAGGCGGGCTATGTGCGCGATTTCCCTCACTCCGTCCTCAGTGAACTGCAAATCCACTCCTTCCGTGGCGAGAAGGGCTTGATACTGCTTACAGAGGGCGTTTTCCGGCTCAGTCAATATCCTGCGGAAATCCTCTTCAGTAAGGGGGTCTAACTCCACCCTTATAGGGAATCGTCCTTGAAGCTCGGGGATAAGGTCAGAGGGACGAGCGTTATGGAAAGCTCCCGCAGCGATAAACAAGATGTGGTCGGTTTTAACTGGTCCGTATTTTGTCTGCACAGTTGAGCCTTCCACAAGGGGGAGGAGGTCTCTTTGCACTCCTTCCCTTGAGACATCTGGTCCAACTCCACCTCCCTTTCCCACCACCTTGTCTATCTCATCAATGAAGACAACGCCGAGATTCTCCGCCCTTTCCCTTGCCTCTCTCCTCACCTCATCCATATCAATCAATTTATCCGCTTCCTCAGCTGCTAATATGTCCTTCGCTTCCCTTATCGTGACCTTTCTTCTTTTCTTCTGCTTGGGCAATATATTGCCGAAGATTTCCTGGAAATCCAATCCCATCTCCTCAACCCCCGCTGGCGTGAACACCTCAACAGCGGGAATAACCCTGCTATCCTCAACTTCAATCTCTATTACCTCGTTATCCATTTCCCCACTCTCTATTTTCCCCCTTGCCTCCGCCCTTTGCTTTTGAACAGCAGATAAGCGATAATTGAACTCTTCCTCGCTCATATCGCTTTCCTCTCTTCTCCCGAAGAGAACCTGCAAGGGATTGAATACCTGTGAAGAGCGTTGGGGTAAGGGATAAAGGATATCAAGGAGGCGTTCAATTGCGAGAACCCTCGCTTTCTCCTTAACTTCCTCCAACTTCTCCTGCCTTACCATCTGCACAGCAACATTCATCAAATCCCTTATAATTGAATCCACATCCCTTCCCACATAACCGACCTCTGTGAATTTGGTTGCCTCAACTTTCACGAAAGGAGCGGAGACGATTCTCGCCATCCTCCTCGCTATCTCCGTCTTCCCAACCCCCGTAGGACCTATCATCAATATATTCTTTGGGATTACCTCTTCTCTTAAGTGAGGTGGAAGAAATTTACGCCTATAGCGGTTCCTCAGAGCAATGGCAACTGCTTTTTTCGCTTTATATTGTCCAACGATATACTTATCCAGCTCCTCCACTATTTTTTGAGGCGTTAAATAAGCCATTGGGTCCGTCATATCACTCACTTCCTTCTATCGTTTCCATAAAAATCTGGTCATTTGTATAGATGCAAATTGAGGAAGCTATCTTGATAGCCTCTACTGCTATCTGCTCTGCATCTAAATTAGTATATTTCATCAGTGCCTTGGCAGCAGCGAGGGCATAGGGTCCACCAGAACCTATTCCCACGACATCATCATCAGGCTCTATGACATCGCCAGTGCCCGAGACAACCAATAGCTGCTTTCCATCTGATACCACAAGAAGCGCCTCCAACTGGCGCAACGCCCTCTCGGTTCTCCACTCCTTGGCCAACTCAACGCAAGCCCTTAAAAGATTTCCTTTGTGCTCCTGCAGTTTTCCCTCTAACCGGTCAAATAGGGCAAGGGCATCGGCAGCTGCTCCAGCGAAGCCCGCGATGACTCTCCCATTATACATCTTCCTGACCTTGCGGGCGGAGTTCTTTAGGATTGTATTCTGGAAGGTGACCTGCCCATCTCCCGCTATCGCTACCTTCCCGTATCTCTTGACTGCCAATATCGTTGTGCTTTTCATTTCTCCTTTCATCCCCTTGGATGCGCCTTCTTATAAACTTCCTTTAGTTTATCCACCGTTAAGTGGGTATAAATCTGGGTTGTGGCAAGGCTCGCGTGTCCTAAAAGCTCTTGAACAGCTCTTAAATCCGCTCCCCTCTCCAATAGATGCGTGGCGAAGGAATGGCGAAAAGTATGAGGAGAGGCATAAAGGGCGTTGAGTTTAGCCGTTTTACTTACAATCTTGTGGATTCCCCTGACGGATAATTTACCTCCGAACCTGTTGAGGAAGAGGGCTTTTATCGGCTTTCTCTCCAAAATCGGGCGAGAAAGGGAAAGATAGTCTTTAAGTGCTTGTCTCGCTTTTTCCCCGAGGAAAACCGTCCTCTCCTTTCCACGCTTTCCTCTTATCCTCAGCTCTTCGCTTTTTTCCTTGACATCATCTATATTCAAGGAGGCGAGCTCTGATACCCGCATTCCCGTGGAATAAAGGAGCTCAAGTATAGCCCTATTGCGAATCCCCAATATATCCTCATCGCTGTTTGAAAGCATAGCTTCAATATCTTTAACCTTTAAAAAGCGAGGCAAACCACGCCCAAGTCGAGGTGAGGAGACAAGTAACATTATATTTGATTTTAGTTTACCGCTTTTCACGAGAAACTTGTAAAGTGACCGCAGGGATGATAACTTCCTCGCTATCGTTCTTCTGCTGTATTTTTGCTCCTGTAAGGAACCAATGAAGGCTCTAATCAATTGGATGTCCACCTCACCCCAATTGAAGACATTTCTTTGTTGAGCGAATTTCGCAAATTGAAGAAGGTCTTCGCTGTATGATTTAAGGGTGTGAGGCGATGAGCTCTTCACCTCTTTCAAATAATTCAAAAATTCATCAATCTCTACAGTCATTTCCAAAATAATTTTAACTTATTCAGAGGCAAAAATCAAAAAGGGGCTCAAATGATGGTCGGCTCCTTGGGGAAGTGGGTCAAATCCTCGCACGATTTCTTTCCCACCAATACCATATCCTCAATCCTTATACCACCCAAACCCTCAACATATATGCCGGGCTCAACGGTTACAATAGCGGAGGAGACGAGCCTCTCCTTGCTATTGGGAGCCAAGCCCGGCATCTCGTGAACCTCTCTACCAATGCCATGTCCCAGAGAATGGGTAAAAAGCTCACCATAACCTTTCTCATTCAAGCACTCCCTTGCCAAAGCGTCTATTTCGCCGCATTTCTTTCCCTCCCTTATACCCTCTATCGCTCGGTTCTGAGCCTCCAACACAGCATTGAACATCTTCAGGAGTTCATCCTCCGGCTTTCCGAAGAAGAATACACGGGTCATATCAGAGCAATAGCCATCCACTCTCGCCCCTACATCCATCAGGACTATATCCCCCTTCTTCAACTTCCTTTCGGTTGGTTTTGCATGAGGAAGGGCGCTTCTCTCTCCAAAAGCAACAATACTCTCAAAAGCCAACTCTGCTCCTTTTCCCTTCACATAAAACTCAAATTCCCTAGCTAAATCCTTCTCGCAAATGCCCTCTTTTAAGATATTCAAACAATGAGATACCGCTTCCTCAGCCAGCGCCTGAGCCTTCCTCATTCTCTCTATTTCCCAATCCTTCTTAATTATCCTCTCCTTCTCAACTATCCCGCTTAAAGGAACAAAAGAAACCCCTTTGAGCTTCCTCTTCAAAGAACGATATACCCGATAAGTTACATTCGCGTCCTCAAATCCCAGCCTTTTAATTCCATGATTCTTTATGAATTCGCTCACCACATCCCAAAAGGAATTCTTGGCGAGCACAATCTCGCAATTTGGTGCTTGTTCCTTAGCCTGGATGTAGTATCTCCCATCAACGAATAGAACTGGTTTCTCGGAAATGAGCAAGGCGCCCATTGAGCCGTAAAAACCGCTCAAATAAGCTATGTTCTCCCTTTGGGTTACCAAAAAAGCGTCTACCCTTTTTCTCTTCAGCACATCCGAAATTCTTGAAACCATCGCTTTCACCTCTCTTCCAATGATAGTTTCATCGCCCTAAGCGCGAGAATGTAGCTGATGGCTCCGAAGCCATAGATTCCGCCTATACAGACAGGAGCGATTACCGAATGGCGTCTGAATTCCTCACGAGAATGGATGTTAGAGAGATGAACCTCAATAGTGGGAAGCCTAACACCGGCGATGGCATCCCTAATTGCATAGCTGTAATGGGTATAGGCTCCCGGGTTTATTATTATTCCCTGAAAGTTGCCTAAGGCGGAATGAATTTCCTCCAATATCTCTTTCTCGCCATTATACTGAACTATCTTTACTTCAATACCAAGCTCCTTCGCCTCATTCTCTATCATCCTGTTTATCTCCTCAAGGCTTTGTCTACCATAGACCTCCGGCTCCCTCACCCCCAATAAGTTGAGATTGGGTCCGTGGATGACCAAGACTTTCATCTATGCACCTCCTTTAAGAGTAGATTTTATTACCTTTAGCCAAGCTTGTCTCCATAAATTGATGGAGAAATTAAGGGAGACCTGTTCCCTCTGCCATCTCCCTATTTCCCTTCTTTTAGGATAGACCTCCAGTATCTTTTCCGCAAGGGAATCCGGGTTCGGCTGACACTTAATCGTTGGGAGGTCGGCTAACCCACCTATAGAAGTGGAAATCGTTGCAACACCACTTGCCATCGCTTCCAAAGCGGAAAGGGAAGTTCCTTCCCCGAAAAGGGAAGGGATGAGGCAAATTCCCGCTTTTTGATAAATCTCCCTCATCTTCTCCCATTTCATATGCCCCAAGAAAAAGACCCTATCATCCAATCCAAGCTCTGTGACCCTTCTATAAAGGCGCAGCGCATAATTAGAATCTCCAATCCCACCGATAATTAAAAGGCGAGAAGAGGGCAGGTCTTTCCTAATATTTGAGAAAGCCTCTATTGCGAGATGAACGCCACGGGAAAAATAGAGATTGCGGGGGACTATTATATCCCTTTCTTCCCCCTCAGAGGGGAAGAAATGGGAGGTATCAACGCAATTGGGAATGAGCCAGCGATAGGGAAGAACTTGTGAGAACATCTTCTCCCCAGGGGGAATTTTTACGCCCATTTCCCTTAAGAAAAAAGAATCATTTGCCACGAAGGAGGTTGAATTCTCAAATGCGAATTTGGCGAGACATTTTTTGATTTTCCCCGCCCTGGATTTGGGGGAATCGTCCCAAGTTACGCCGTGAGAGATGACGATTGTCCTTGTATGCCATCTCAAAGGGAGAAAGTAAGGGGAATAGTGGATGAGGAGCAAGTTGTATTTGGTGAGAAGGGGGGAAAAGAGGAAAATGCAGAGCGGGACGAGCCAAAAATCGTGTCCCTTTATTTTTGGAAGTGGCGGATAGGAATGAATATGGGAAGGGAGATTTCTCCCCCACTTCTGAAATATCTCCTGCTCATATCCTTCTTCCTCCAAGAGTTTAAACAAATTATCCAAATAAACATCTGCCCCGCCCTTTATAGGGAAATAAGAGTAAGTTATATGGGCTATCTTAACTTTCATCAGCTTTTTGGATAAACCAAGGTCTCGCCAATGAAAAGGAAATCAGTAGTTGGCGAGTGCCTTGCTTTCTTTATGAAGAATTTCAGATACCTTGCTTTAACAGGTTGGGATAAGGGAATATATAGAAAGCCAGGAATTTGGGGCCTGGTTCTTCCTATCTCAATATAATTCGCCCCATCCTTGCTTGCCGATATCACCACCTCATCTGGAATATATCCCTGTTCTCCAGCTCCATATCGCTGGGCCACCATAGCGATTTCCTTCTCCTCCCCTAAATCCAACACCATCTCAACAGCTATCTCCTTTCCTTCGTCAATATGCCAACCAACCGATAATCCATCCTCATAATGACCATCTATCAGACCATCGGTAAGCTTCCCAGGAGGGGAATCCCCATACTCCCCTTCGGGAGCCGGAGTGAGTGTATAGGGACGATTTAGGGCTATATTTTCCTCTTTTATACCTTCTTGGGGTGCAGTGGCTCGCAATTCTTTGAGTATGGAAAGCGCTCTTTCGTTTTTCCTTGGAGGAGAAAATGGGTTTTCATTCAAAAGATATAAGCTGTAGGCTATATCAATGATGGAGTTCATCCAACCCGTGTAGGCGGAGTAGGGTCCGTAGTTTGGGTCATAGGGTGCACCGAAACACTCCCAATTCTCCAAATCCCACCCTCTCACCCAAGCTCCGTCTATTCTTTTGTCCTCGCTCTCCATCTGTATTCTCGCGAGAAAATCGCCTATTTTATGGAAGGCAGAGAGGCAAACAGACTCTCCCGTCGCTTTATATGACCACCAAGAATGGAGCAGGAGGAAAGAGGTCTGGTAAAGCTGGTCGGATAGAGGGTCATCCACAGCAGTAGTTATAGAGCAATCGCCTTCAAAAGCCCAGAGATAATCAGGAGCATCAACTCGGGGAACTCCCCACCTTTTGACATCGGGATTCTCCAGATATGATTGCCAATAATTTATTATTATCTTCTTCGTCTCTTCATCCATTGTGTAGAAATAGGCAACGGGCAATCCTCTCACAGTAGAGATATGTTTCCAACAACGCAGGCAGGTTTCCGCCAGTCTCTTGTATTCCTCATCCCCTGTTATAGCATAAGCTGAGAACCAACGAAGGAGGTCAAAGTCGGAAGCGATTCCCTGTTGAAATCGTCTATAAGCTGAACAGCCAAGCTTGTCTAATTCCTCAGGCTCCACTGCGGTGCGAGTTATCAAGCCATCGGGATGGGCTACTCTGCGACATAGCTCCAAGGTGCGTAAAGCTGGGATGAGAAATTTTTCTTTTCCAGTGTTCTTATAGAGATAAAGAAGGCAGAGAGCGGTTCTCGTGTTATCGTCCCAAAACCAAATCGTGTTTATCTTTTCATAAAGCCAAGTCCAACCGCCAAATGAGTGGCGATTTGGGTCAGAGATTTGATGGGGAAGCATAAAATCAATTATCTTTTCCGCTATCATCTTGAATTTTTCGTTCTTGGTTAGTTTGCCATAAAGGTAAAAGGCGAGCGCGCTCTTCGCGTTGCAATCAACTCTATATGGAGAGGGTAGGGATTCCAAAGGTCCTCCATCAAACCAAGCAATACATCTTTGATTGTAAACACCCTCCGAACCATCGCCTTTCGGCATAACTCCCGAGCGAAGAAACCAATTTATATTTCTATCCAAAACCTCCAGATACTTTTTCTCCCTCGCTTTAACCTCTATTTTCAATGACCCCTCCTTTTTCATTTTACCCTTCATAGCCACAACCTTTATTTCATAGTTTCCTTCCCTGTTTAAACTCAGCTCTCCCTCCCAAAAACCTCCTTCAACTTTTCTCATTTTGATTTCCCTCTCTTCCTGCCTTGCTTTTACGCTCACTTCAGGTTCAGTTCGGACGATTATTTTTAACTTCTCTCCCGGAACAACCCATTTTCTCGGCTCGCTCCAGACCTTAAGAGGGATATAGCTTTCCTCTATCCTCGCACGCTCATCGTCGGGCAAGAGGAATAAAATAATGTTTTTAAGCAATATTTCCCATTTTTCACTCGGTCGGAAGAATCGCCTTTTGTAATCGCTAATTTTCAGGAAAGCGATTATCAATTCTCCCTTGCCTATATTCAACGCGACGATTGCGGGATAAAGAGGGGAGGGAGGAAAACGAACAGGGAAACCAACCGATAATTTATCGCTGTAATGCCCCTCAATAATCCCGTCGGTCAACTTTCCTGGGAAAACATCAGAATAAGGAAAGGGAGGGCTTGGAGAAAGAGTATAAGATTTCCTCAGGGCAATGTTCTCTCCATTTTCGTCTAAAATCTCCATCTCGCCTAAAAATAACCAATCTGTCGTCGGACTTCGCCTGTATTTATATACTTTTATCTTCACATAGCGGGCTTTTCCACCACTAAGGGGAATCTCCACAATCTGCCCAAGCAGATTCCCCTCCGCTTGCCCTACCTTTCTGAAATCCATCCCATCCTCGCTCAAATAAACTTCAACTTTCTCCGGACAATAATCAGCTATTGAAGCTCCAAATCTTTGGCGATAAAGGGAAAGGTTGTGAATTTCTCCCAAATCCAAGTTTATCTCAATCCAATCTTGGGGTTTAAATAACTTATAGGTTCCGAGGACCTTGCCATAATGAATTATTGGTTCACCTTCAAATTGAAGAGGAGAAAGGAATGCCGAGTTATGCTCATCAAGAAGGGTATTCACCTCCAAATCCTTCGCTATGAAGTGGCTTTCGCTTACGATTAAGCGTTCGTGGAGCATTCTTTTGGGGTTATCAAGTTTCATGCCGAATAGTGTATTGTTTATGGATGTAGAATATTCCATAAAGACCCTTCCGCCATTTTCCAGAAAGGACTTTATTTTAGACTCATCTTCTTCTCTGAGGAAATTGGGCTCTGGGTAGTTGAGTGAGCAAAGGATGAGGGCATCGTATTGGGGCAAATCCTTGAGGGAGGAGAGAGAAGGGGATTGGCTAAATGGTATGTCCAAATCCTTTAGAAGGGATGTGAAGTCGTTTTCCTCGCTGGAGATGAGCAGAACCCCCTTTCCCCAAGCTAAGGAGATAAGGGTTAATAAATAGAAGAGAAGCAACAATCTACAGTTCATTTATATTAATTTTAAAGAAAGCAGGGATTGGCAGGCAAGGGGACTTGGCATTCTTTATTGACACCGTATGGAAGCTCCATATAATTAAGAAAAAAGGAGGAAGCGGAGATGCGTAGATTCTTGGTTATACTCATCAGCGTTTTGATTATTATCGGTTTAATCGGCATTGGTATTTGGTATTCCCGTGGAGGCGGAAAGCAAAAGCCCCTAATAGGGGTTAGCCTCCTTACGAAACAGCATGTCTTCTACAGGGATTTGGAGCGAGGAATGAGGGAGAAAGCGGAAGAGATGAATGTTGATTTGGTGATTGAATCGGCGGAGTTTGACAATGCCCAGCAAACATCCCAAGTTGAAAACTTCATCACGATGGGAGTGGATGCGATGATTCTCTGCCCAGCCGATTCCGAAGGGATAGTTCAGGCGGTGAAATCGGCGAACAAAGCCGGCATCCCGGTTTTCACTGCTGATATTGCGGCGAAAGGCGGGGATGTGGTATGCCATGTAGCATCAAACAACGTGCAAGGAGGTAGGCTCGCTGGGGCTTACCTTGCCAAGCTTCTGAAAGGGAAGGGAAATATAGCGATTATAGACCACCCAGTTGTGACCTCTGTTCAGGAAAGGGTGAGGGGATTTCTGGAGGAAATAAAGAAATATCCCGGTATAGTGGTCGTTGCCCGCCAATCGGGAGAAGGACAGAAAGATAAAGCGATGACGGTGATGGAAAACATTCTTCAAGCCCACCCCGATATAGACGCCGTCTTCGCCATAAACGATGACTCCGCATTGGGAGCGCTTTCCGCTATAAGAGGAAGCAAGATACCCAATAAGGACAAAATCATCATCATTGGCTACGATGCCACACCAGAGGCTTGCAAGGCAATCCTCAACAAAACCAATCTCAAAGCCGATGTTATCCAATTTCCAAAAAAGATAGGGGAGAAAGTGGTAGAAGTAGCGGCTAAATATCTTGAGGCGAAAAAGAAGGGGGAAAAGATTGACATTCCCAAAGTAATTTACATAGATGTAGATATAGTTGATAACTCTAAACCAGACCTTCTCAAATCACTTGCGGAAGGAGGGTAAATATGGCTTTTTTGGAAATGAGAGGGATAACCAAGCAATTCCCCGGGGTATTGGCGCTGGACAATGTCCGATTTGAGGTGGAGAAAGGAGAGGTCCACGCCCTCGTTGGGGAGAACGGAGCGGGTAAATCCACTCTCCTGAAAATCCTCGCTGGCGCCATCCCAATGGACAAAGGGGAGATAATCCTCAATGGAAAGCCCGTTCACTTTCATTCTCCCTTGGACGCTATACAAGCTGGGATAGCGGTAATCTATCAAGAGTTCAATCTTGTTCCTTATCTTTCCGCTGGTGAAAACATCTTTTTAGGGAGGGAGCCAAGGAAGTTCAATGGGTTCGTGGACTTCGGAAAACTTCATAGGGAAGCACAGGAAATTCTTGACAGAATCGGTGCCAACTTCAGCTCTCGCACCCTCGTTGCCCAATTATCCGTTGCTCAGCAACAGATGACGGAAATCGCCAAAGCCCTCTCTCAAAATGCCCAGATAATCGCTATGGATGAGCCTACCTCCGCCCTCACGGAAAGGGAAGTTGAGCATCTCTTTGAGATTATAAGAAGCCTTAAGTCAGAAGGAGTGGCGATAATCTTCGTATCCCATCGTTTGGAGGAAATCTTTCAAATCGCGGATAGAATCACCGTCCTGCGGGATGGAAAATATATAGGGACTAAGAGGATAGAAGAAACTAACAGAGATGAAGTGATAACTATGATGGTTGGAAGGGAAATCAAGGAGAAGATTCCCAAGCGTCCCGCGAAAATAGGGGAGGAGATATTGAGGGTGGAAGGCTTGACTCGTGAAGGAGTTTTCAGGGATATATCTTTCACTCTTCATAAGGGGGAAGTATTGGGATTGGCGGGATTGGTAGGAGCGGGAAGGACGGAGATCGCGCGCGCCATCTTCGGGGCTGACCCAATAGATAGGGGCAAAATCTATCTTGAAGGGAAGGAAGTGCGTATTCGTAGTCCTCAGGATGCCATCAGGTTGGGAATAGGACTTCTCACCGAGGATAGAAAACGCTATGGTCTCGTCCTTCCTATGACCGTGAGGGAGAACACAACTCTCGCCAATCTGATGGAAGTCGCTATACGAGGCTTCATTAACTTTGCCAAGGAAAGAGAAGCTGCTCGCAGATTCGTTGAGGATTTGGATATCAAGACTCCCTCAATTGAACAAATAGCCCGCAACCTTTCCGGAGGAACACAGCAAAAGCTCGTCTTGGCGAAATGGCTTTTCACCAAGAGCAAGGTCCTGATATTTGATGAACCCACAAGGGGGATAGATGTGGGAGCGAAGGTGGAGATATACGAGCTTATGAATCAGCTGGCGGAAAGGGGCGTGGGCATAATTATGATTTCCTCAGAGCTTCCCGAGATTTTGGGAATGAGCGACCGCATCCTCGTAATCCACGAGGGGAAGATAGCAGGCGAATTAACAAGGGAGGAGGCAACGCAGGAGAAGATAATGCATCTTGCAACAGGTGGGAGCCTTGTCTCCTGAGAAGCAACCGCCCGCTAAGGAACAAGCAGACAAGCCTACTTCCTTAACCACCTCTCCTCTTGACCTCCTCCTCCACTATGGCATCCCCCTCTTCATTGTCCTCCTTTCAATTTATTTCGCCATCTCCGCCCCGAATTTCCTCTCAATTGATAATTTCCTCAATGTCTTGAGACAGATTTCCATCAATACAATCGTTGCTGTGGGGATGACCTTTGTCATAATCACAGCGGGAATTGACCTTTCCGTCGGCTCAATCGTCGCCCTTGCAGCCGTTATCTGCACAGGAGTTATGAAAAGAGGAATCACCATAGCCCATCTTACCATTCTTCCACCGCCTTCTCCAGCCTTGGGAGTCCCTCTGGGAATCATAATTGGCTTGCTTCTCGGCGCCTTCCTCGGCGCAATTAATGGCTTCTTCATCACTCGCTTCCTTATGCCTCCCTTCGTCGTAACCCTCGCGATGATGACGATAGCGAGAGGCTTAGCTTTCATTTACACCGGTGGCTTCCCCGTTCCCGAACTCCCCGATTCCTTCATAACCCTCGGCTCCGGCTACATCGGTCCAATTCCCATACCAGTGATTATAATGACTGTTATAGCCTTGATAGCCCACTACATTCTCGCAAGGACGACTTTCGGACGCTATGTTTTCGCAATCGGTGGAAATGAGGAGGCAGCAAGGTTATCGGGAATCAATATCAACAAAGTAAAGCTGATGGTTTACACATTAAGCGGCTTCCTCGCCGCTCTTTCTGGCATTATACTTGCCGCGCGTCTCGGCTCGGGCGACCCTAAAACGGGGCAGATGTATGAGCTAAACGCGATAGCCGCCTGCGTCTTGGGTGGGACGAGCTTGATGGGTGGAAAGGGAAATATCGGCGGAACATTCCTGGGTGCCCTTCTAATCGGGATAATTGATAATGGTCTCGTTCTTATGAGGGTATCAACTTTCTACCAGTATGTAGTGAAGGGAGTAATTATCCTCGCCGCCGTCCTTTTGGATAAGGTCAAGGAGATGAGGAAAGCTTAAAAGTAGATGGCGGAATTCAGGGAATTCGCTTTGGTATGTCAAAAACTGGAGAAGGAGGGTGGGAAAAAGGAAAAGGCGAGGATGATAGGGGAATTTTTCCGCTCCCTATCTCCCGAGGAAGCCAAAATCGCCTCCTATCTTTTCCTTGGTCGCTTTCCCGCGGGAAAAAGGATTTTCGTCTCCTGGAACATCCTTTTTGAATCCCTCAAAGAGATGTTCCCCATATCTCCTAAGGAAATGGAGAGGATAAGCACAAACGCCGTTGATGTTGGAGATATAGTGGAGGGGATTTATAGAAGATGGTCTAAATATACCTCAAAAGGATTGACTATCAGCGAAGTTTACGATAATTTGCTTAGCCTGGATAAAATGGAAGGGAAGGGGGCAATGAGGTATAGAAAGGCGATATTGAAGGGGCTTTTAACCAAGATGGATTCGCTTGAGGCGAGATATCTCGCCAAGGTAATAGTGGGTGAGATGAGGATAGGAGTGAAGGACGGGATGATTTTGGAGGGTTTAGCGACAGCGGTTGATGTTCCCCTTGAGGAAATCAGGAAGGGCTATCTTCTATATGGAGATATAGGGGAAACGGTTCGCTCTTTTTTGGAGAAGAAAGAGAAAACCTTGGAATCCCTTTCCCTGACCCTTTTCCAACCTCTTCAGCCGATGCTTGCCCAGATGGCGTATTCTATAAAGGAAGCTTTTGAGGAGATAGGTGGAGAACTGGCTCTGGAGTTCAAATACGATGGAGCAAGGGTGCAGATACATAAGGGCGGGGATAAAGTTATGATTTTCTCCCGAAGATTGAACGATTTGACCCCTTCTTTCCCCGAGATTGTAGAGGAAGTGAGGAAAAATATAAAAGGGGATGTAATCTTGGAAGGGGAAGTTGTGGCGGTTAAAGAGGGAAAGTTCCTGCCTTTTCAAGATATACTCAGAAGAGTGAGTAGGAGAAGGGAGATAGAGAGGATGAGGGAGGAAATACCTTTGAAGCTATTTCTCTTCGACTGTTTATATGTAGATGGTGAATCGCTTTTGGATGTGAGTTATGAGGAAAGGTGGAAAAAATTGGAAGAAATAGCGGGAGGAATTCCCCTTGCGGAAAGGATATTGCCTAAGGATTTGGAAGAAGGGGAAAGTTTCTTCAAAAGGGCTCTGGAGGCGGGAGCGGAAGGCGTTATGGCGAAAGCTCTTAAGGGTATATATACTCCGGGGAATAGGGGAAAGCTTTGGCTCAAAGTGAAAAAGTCTATAACACTGGATTTGGTGATTATAGGAGCTGAATGGGGATATGGAAGGAGACATAACTGGCTATCCGATTATCATCTCGCTTGCTGGGATAAGGAGAGGAAAGAGCTATTGATGGTGGGAAAAACATTCAAAGGATTGACGGACCAGGAATTTGAGGAGATGACTAAAAAGCTTTTAGAATTGAAGATAAGGGAGGAGGGAGGAGTTGTTTATGTGAGACCGGAGGTAGTGGTGGAAGTGGCTTTCAACGATGTTCAGAGAAGCCCTAAATACAAGTGCGGATACGCTCTTCGCTTGGCGAGGATAGTGAGAATAAGGGACGATAAAAAGCCAGAGGAAGCGGACGATATTACGGCGATTGAAAGGATATTTAAAGCGGAGTAAAAATTAAGAAGAGTTTTTTCTTCAATTTTGCCAATTTGCAACAAAATTCAATCTAATACCGTCTATTTCACCAACCTTTCTAAAGCCTCTGCCACCTTCAATCTAACCGCCTGAAGCTCCTCGGGTGAATGGCAGAATTCCGTCTGGCTCTTAATGAGGGACCGAGCAAGATTAAGGGCGGAAACCGCTTCACTCGGTGGATTCTTCATCTTCCCAATCCTCTCCTCCAACATCCATAGATACTCAGCATCCTCTATCCCCTCCCTTATCATCTTTATCCTCATTGAGGGCACTGGTCCACCTATCACCTTCTCCTTTGCCTCTCCACGCTTGGGTGGATAAAGAAGATAGCCATCGCCATTCCCCCACATTCCCGTATCATCCGGTGTATAGGACATAGGCGTTTGCCAAGGGTTCTTATGCCAATAAGTCGTTGACCAGTATAGGTCTCCCGTTACCTTATATTTCCAGTTCATCCAAAGTCTTATCCTATGTTCTATCCCTGGATAATCTATGAAATTGTTGGGATAGGGATGGCGAGGTCCACAACAAACATACCACCATACCTCCTGTCCTTCCCTCTGCCTCTCCTTGCACCTTTCCTCGTTGTATAAATGGAATATGGGAACCCAGAGGTCAACATAATGATATAAAGGCGGCTCCGGCTGCTCAGTGAGCAACCTCCTCACATTGGGGAATGTGGCTTTGAGAAGCTTCATACCTCTAATCACGAAGGGATAAGCGCTCTCCTCGGGCTCATCATACCAATAGCAATATGCCTTCTTGAGCCATCCATGCCTCCTCAGGAAATCCTCCACCCTCTTCCCCAATTCCTTAAATAAAGTTTTCTCTTCATCCGTTATGGATTCGTTTCTCCATAGCCAACCCATATCCAAAGCAGAGCAAATGTTGTAATCGGAAAAGCCGAGCTCATCAAGGGCATAATGAGCGGATGGAGTGAATTGAGAGAAATCTACCTGTAACGAAGGAGCTTTTTCGCTCAAAGTTATCCCCTTTCCCGTCCAGGGAGAGCTTGCCTTTTTAACCTTTACTTGTATCTCTCCATTTGCGGGCAGATAAACAAACAGGGTAAGCTCATCGCCATCTAACTGGGAGGGAATCTCCTTATTATCAAGAAAAGCCCTGGCATATTTCCATCCTCTCGCCAATTCTCCCAATGAAATCACCAACGGCTCCCCCTCCCTTTTTATCCCTGCGGTTTCCTTAATTTTTATTATCAAATCGTCCCCTTCTCCCTCAACATTCACTTGTAAAGGGTTGGAAAGCTTCCTCTTAATCACTTGCATTTCCTCCTCATTATTCGTGAGGGCGATGAACAGGGATGGCTGAGGCTCATTTATTGCCTCCTTGCCCTTGTCCATCTCCAGACCCACATCTCTTGTTACATCACCATGGGCTCCTCCAGCGCTATCAAGACGGAAAGCGAAGCCGAATTTGCCTGGTGAAATTGTAAAGCAGGAAGCCCAACCCTTCGCTGTCCTCCAAGCCGCCCAATCCGAACCATTCACAGGCTCCGCTCCTGACTGGGCTGGACTCAATAACAGGAAATAATAAGCGATGAGGTAAGGATTTTGAGCTTTTGACTTCAAAGAGAGAAGTCTTCGGGAAATCCATTTCTGTCTAGCGAATATCTCTATCTCTTCTTCCGTCTCATATGCGCCCCGAGATACATTCTCGCCCTTAACCCTCAATTTATATCTGAGCGGTCCCCCTATCAATACCTCTGGCTTTACCTTCTCCAACCCTGGCCACCCTATGCTTTGACCAACCCTTTGGTCTATACAGAAATTCAGATTTGCGAGGGGAGCATCTCCAAGTGAAAGCCTCGCGATGGTTGAACCCGCTTTGGGGAAAGAGATTTTCAAAATCCCATTTGAAAGCTCAAGTGCTCCCGGGCTCATTTCATATTTAATTTGATGGCTGAAGGGATTGTAAGGGCTGATGTGATGGTCGGCGAGAAGCCTAAGGTAAAAGGGAAGGATTTTAGGTCTATCCTCAGGAGTTGCTTTATGATAGCCAAGGTTAACATCCATCCCATAGGCAGTGTGAATGTGGAAGCCTTCTGGCTTAACAGGGAGGGAGAAATTGAAGACCCTCAGCTCAACAGGAATAGATGCTAACTTTCTATTCCCTGAGAGAGCGATTATCTCCCCTCTATAAATTCCCGCTTTAGCGTTTGATGGTATGCGGAGCTCCAACCAGAAGGGATGGTTTCTTCCTCCCTCAAGGTCTATCGCTTTTTTAAGCTCCAAAAGTGGGTCAGGGAAATCTCCCTTTTTACCATCGGGGTCTGTGGGAATCGTGATATGGACATATTCAATCTTATAGATGTTAATTAGCTTTGCGGGGATTAGTGATGGGCCCTTGAGGTCGCTGAGCTTGAGCTGAAAATCCTTTATATCGGAATTTGGACGGAAGATTATCTGGAAGGGTTCCCATTCGTTTCTTCCCGCGAAGATTGCGATTTTCCCAGTCCTTTTTGGGGGAGGTGGTGTTTCCTTGAAGACTTTGAACATTGGGTCGGCTGTCCATATTGTTAACTCTCCATCTCTGTAAATCGTAGAACCGAAGCTGTCGGGAAAATAAGGGAGGAATAATTGATAACGGGCGATAAAGCGGTTTTCCATGAAGACATCAAGTGCATAGATGCCCGGATTTAAGGAGGCGAGGGAAGAAATATTCTTCAAATCCTCTTCTTTGACGATATTTGCTTTCAGGGAAGATAGGGGATTATCTCCCCTATGAAGGGATAATAGGACTTCTCCCGATAGCTGAGGGACTTCTCCTAAAACAAGATTGGCGAAACGCTCTGGTTGATGGAAATAGCCACCTTTTAACTCGGAAAAGCTGATGAGAATATGAGAGGGATGATAGAGGGAGGCACAAATATTAAAGGGAAGAATTGTGTTTTGGAAACTGGGAAGATTCAAATCGCTTGCGGGGATGCGAATCTCGGCGTTCCATCCATCGGCGGTTCTGCTTGTCTTAGCTTCCCATTTCCCATTCCAGCTTCCCACTCCCTTACTTCCAATCTCATCAAGCTTGTATCCCTCCGCATTGATGATGTAGTGGCGATAAGTGTATATAGATTGATTTGGGGAAGGGTTAGCAAGGAAGATTTCAAGACAGGAATCCTCCCAAACAACATCCTCATCCTTGCGGTGCTTAACCTGTGGAATTTCCTCCCTGATTTTCGCTCCAATATAGAGATTCCCACCATCGTAAAGGATGGCAAAGGAGAGCTCATCGCCTTTTCCTGAACCGTAGATTACATGATTTGCGGATTGCCAATTTGCATGCATCCAGCATTCATCAGCGAGAAGACCATCTATTTCGGGAGAGAGCGTAGTTCTCTTGGCGGTTAGAATGGGGTTGGGGTGGAGAGAATAAGAGGTAGCAAGGATGGGAAAAGAAAGGAAAAGGATGAGGAAGAAGATTTTAGATAGGCTTTTAATCATCATTAACACCTCTTTTAAAGCTTTTCAATTTGTTCAAATATTACCATTTGTTATCAAGAGAAGTCAATTGTTTGTTTATAAATAGTGAAAAAATGGTTTGGGGAGGCTAACGCCTCCCCAAACCAAGAACTTTTCCTCGTGTTGGCTGATTATCTTCGTCCATTGCCCCACCAACCGCAGCCCGCGTGCCAAACGCCGGTATCCCAGTTGGAAACACATTGGTCAGCGCTGAAGAACTTCGCGTGCCCATCCGCAAACAGGACATTTGAACCTCCATTGTGGCGAGCGTTGTTCTCCGTTCTTCGGTCAGGATTACAGCCAGCCGCGCAGACATTAGCATACCCTATGCGCCAACCGCTGTTCATAAGTCCCATACAGTCAGCGATTACAGGAGATACCGCGGGCTCGGGTATATTGGCCAGCTTAGAACGGTTAAGGGCACTGCAGTCTGCCCACTGACGATTCTCCGGATACGAGTTCTGTATGTTCTCGGAATAGCCATAGTGGAGACGGAAGTTGGAGGGGACCCAGCCGGCGTCTATCATCTGGGGTACAGCATGGTGAGGGATGGCTATGCCACCGCAGGTATCCACACGAGCGCTAGGACAAGCCCATATTTGCCAATTTTTCACATATGGGCCCAACCTCACATAATATTGGAGGTTGTTTTGGGGATCTGGGCGATTGCACCAGGTAGTGGCAACTGGCAAGGACTCATCCCAGTCCTGGGCGTACATCATCAGCGCTGTTCCTATCTGCTTTAGGTTGCTCAGGCACTGCGTCTTTCTAGCCTGCTCTCTCGCCCGGCTGAAAACCGGGAAGAGAATCGCGGCGAGAATTGCAATGATTGCTATGACCACGAGGAGCTCAATGAGCGTAAAACCTCTCTTACGCATCTCTTTTTCACCTCCTTCCTTGTTATATTTGATTCCAATTATATACCATTTCAGTTAAATGTCAAAAAAATTTCAAAATTTTTTCAGGGCTTAGAGCGGGGAGTGGCATCGCCGGGAAGAACACCCATCGCCCAGAGAATCGCTCCCAATAGATGCTCCTGAAATTTCTCATCCCGCCAAAGCTCCTCTGGATGACCGAGCGCCGTATAAATAACTCTCCCCTTTCCGTAATTCCTACACCAAGCAAGTGCGTAATCCTGGTCCTCTCTTGCTCCCTTTGTTATATCCACTGACTTTGTGTCCAACCTCAATAAGACCCTTACCTTCTCCCTTGACCAATCCCTCGCCTGATAAATCTCATCAACAACCTCCCAATAATCCCCCAAATGTTTTGTCGCTGGGTGCTCCTTATCCTCAACAATTATACCAACTTTTTGATGCCAAGGATGACCATTGAAATAACCGCCTACCATTTCCCCATACTCCGGCCATTGATAGAATGTATCAATTGCACTATGTATTCCCACGAATCCCTTACCATCCTCCCGAACGAAATCAAGGAGAGCTTTCTTCTGCTCCTCATTCAAAGGAAGCTCACCAGTTGTATAAAAGATGATTACATCGTATCTCTTCAAAATCTCCCGGTTGATTAGCTCGCAGTCCTCCGTAGCGGTGGTTAAAAAGCGAGGTTGGGAGCGCCAACCAAGGCGGGTTATTATATCTGCAGCCGTGGCTGTCGTATCATGACGAAAACCCATAGACAAATTCACATAGAGAACTCTCTTTACATCTTCCGACATAACGATAACCTCCTTTTGCCTGATTTTTATATTGAGGGTATTGTAAAATTTATTTTGAAAAAGTCAAAGATTTTAGTATAAGCACACTCTATTCCTTCCCAATGCCTTCGCGCGATAAAGAGCCGAATCCGCCGCCTCTATGAGCTTTTCTATTGAATCTCCATCCAATGGGTAGGAGGCAACACCTATGCTGATGGTTATCTTACCGCTTGGTTGGCTCTGCTCCTCTCCCTCAAAAGGTTCCTGCTCTGTTTTCTTTCTCAACCTCTCAGCACAGGCAAGGGCTCCTTCCTTATCTACCTCGGGAAGCATAACGAGGAACTCCTCCCCTCCATAGCGATACACCTTGTCAATTGCTCTCAAATTCCTTCTGAGAAGTTTGGCTATTTCCCTCAGCAACTCATCGCCTTTCTGATGACCGTGATGATCGTTATAGTTTTTGAAATGGTCTATATCTATCATCAGGATTGATAGCGGTCTCGTATAGCGCTTTGAACGCTCCAATTCATTTCTCAAATCCTCCTCCATCCTTCTTCTATTGAACAAATTCGTGAGGGTATCAGTTACAGAGAGATTTTTTATTTCTTCATATAATAAAGACCTCTCTATAGCTATCGCGGTTTCCTTGGCAAGCACTTGCACGAAGTTTAAATCCTCCTCATCAAATGCGTTTTTCTCAATGGAATCCAAGTGAATAATACCTTTAACTTCGTTGTTTATGAGCACTGGCACGCATAAGAGGGATTTGGCTCTGCAGCCAGCGGGAACGCAACCCGCTAAGGCGCCGTCCTTCTCCAAGTCGTTGCTGAAGATGGGTTTTTTAGTTTCAATTATTTGTCTTATAGCCGGCAGGTCTGTTGATAGATTTATACTTCCGAAGGAATTGATGAATCCTCGTTCGGCTAAAATACTTACTTTATCTCCTTCTATTAAAAGGATTGCACACGCTTCGCAGTTTGTGATATCGGAGAGAGCTTCAACTAAAATAGCCCCTACTTCCCCTAACTCCAGATGGACTCCGATGCTTTGATGAAGCTTTGTTACAGCTGACAATATCTTTAACTTCTTTTCAATTAAGCTATCCAGCAATTCAAGAACCTCCCTTCTCCTCTCAACTAAAGCATTTATTAAATTGTAAAAAAATCATACAAATTTATCAACATGATTTGTTTTGTGAAATGTGGTGCTCTTTCCTGCTTTGTTCCTATTGCAGGGAAAAACTGAAAATTTAAAATATAATCGTTATGGAAAAATTGTTCTTTATTTTGGTGCCTTTTATTTTTCTTGCATCCTTGGCAGAGGCAAGATGGGAACTGATGATTTTAGACCCTGAGCCGCCCGGTGTGGGCGAGACGGCAAGCACAGGCGTCGCGGATATTGATGGAGATGGTAAGATGGAAATAATCACTGGTGGCGTAGGGGCTATGCTCTGGCATCGTCCGGCGACATTTGAGAAGGGAGTGGTAGCGGAAGGGAGGTTCCCTGTGGGAATAGCCTTTATGGATGTTGATAAGGACGAAAGGATAGAGATAATAGCGGGAAAGGCGGTTCCAAATACGGATAAATGGGCTCTGTGCTGGTATAAGGCAGGGGAAACCCCTAAACAGCCGTTCACCGAATACATCATTGACTTTGATGTCGGAGGGCATCCCCATGATATCTTGGTTGCCGATGTTGACGGCGATGGAAATCTTGAGATAATCGCTGGCGCGATGTACAGCTCCAACCCAGCGATTTACTTTTATAAACCTAACAAAGATGCCACAAAGCCTTGGCGAAAGTATTTGGTTCAAATGGGGCTTCCGATAGAAGGCATATCTGTTGGCGATATTGACGGAGATAAAAGGATGGACATTGTTTGCGGTCCCTATTGGTTCTCCCCTCCCCAAAACGGACCTCTTTCAGGTGAATTATGGGAACGGCACAAATTCGCCCCTAATTTCAGAGAGATGTGCAGAACTGCCCTTATAGATATGAATGGGGATGGGAAGCTTGACATAGTTATAGTGGAATCGGAATATCTTGACGGGCATTTATCATGGTTTGAAAATAGGATAGGGGAGGAAGAGAAGAATCCCTGGAGAGAACACCAGATGGAGAAGGACTTGATTTTCGCTCATACTCTTCAAACTTGGAGGGACGCAAAAGAAGGGACGATACATATCTTCGTTGCGGAGATGAATCAGGGAGGCTGGGGAGCTCCTTATAATTATGACGCTCGCTTGTTGGAATATGTCTTCTCAAAGAGGGGAGATTTTATGAGACGAGCAGTCCTTTATAAGGGAGAGGGAACGCACGAAGCAAAGGTTTGCGATGTTGATGGAGATGGAAAGTTAGAAATAGTGGGACATTCTTCCCAAGTGCGATATACAGAATATCCCGACTGCATAGGTTGGATTCAGCTTTGGAAGCAAAAGACTGGTCCCGAACCTTTCAATTATCGTCATGTTTTCATTGACGCAGAGAAACCTGCCACAGCGACAGACATACTTTGGACCGATGTTGATGGAGATGGGCTACCAGATATAGTTTGCGGGGCTTGGTGGTATAAAAACCCTTCATGGGAACGCTATCAAATCCCGGGAATAGCACAGGTTGTCAATTCCTATGATATTGACGGAGATAAGCGTGTAGAGCTAATCGCGCTTAAGGGAAATCCCGGCGAATTAACAAACAAGATTTGCTGGTTAAAGCCCATTGACCCAAAGAATAATCGCTGGGAAGAACATCCTATTGGTGAGGGCAGCGGAGATTGGCCGCACGGCACAGCAATAGCTCCTCTTCTTCCCCACGGTCGCATAGCTCTCGTTGTTTGCTATCACAATCGTGCACCAGTTGAACTTTTTGAATTTCCCGGAAAACCTACTTCCCCTTGGGAGCGTAGAGTGATAGCGGAAATTCCTTACGGGGAAGAAATCATCGCTTGCGACCTTGATGGGGATAAACTCTTGGATTTGGTTGCTGGTCCTTGGTGGTTGGAAAATAAAGGAGATGGAAATTTCGTTCCTCATCTTTTAGTTGATGGGTTCGATTCCGTGGCAAGGATAGCGGTAGCGGATATAAACGGAGATGGCAAAATGGATGTGGTTGTCTCTGAGGAAAAGGTTGACTGGGAAGTGAGACGAAGCTATTTCGCTAGGATAGCGTGGTTAGAGAACACGGGTGCCCCAAGGGAAAAGAAGTTCATTCCCCATATCGTTGACCGCATCATTTGTCCTCACTCGCTTTCGGTCGCCGACTTAGATGGGGATGGAAAGCCGGAAATCATCGCAGGAGAGCACGACCCCTTCAAGCCTTATAAAAGCAGGAGCAGGTTGTTCATTTATAAGATGGCGGAGCCGAAAGGAACGGTATGGTATCGCTATTTGATAGACGACGGATACGAACAACATTGTGGGGCTAAAGCCGTGGAGATTTCAAAGGGGAAATTCGCCATATTAGGGCACGGTTGGGTGGAGAGCAAATATGTCCATATGTGGAAACCATATTAAAAGACCACACTGACGATATCCTCCGTAGAGTGAGGAAGGGGTAGACGAAGAAGAAGCTTCCTCGCGTTTGAGGGGAGCTTTTCTCGCTCAATCACTATCTCTTTCCCCTTCAGGGGAAATCTTTGGATATCCCTCCTGATTCCCTCTTCATCTACCCCTGCCACCCATAATTCCTTCGCCTTAACGCCAGATAAATTCACCTTCAGTTTATCTCCCTCCAGCTCCAAATCCATCTTTTTAGGCGTTATCAGGAAACAAAGGACATCGTGAGGGTCAACGCTGATATCAAAAACAGCCTCATTTCCCTCCTTTATGAAGGAAATCTCCCTCAGATTTAGAAGGTCAAATATATGTCCCTTTGAGGGGATAGGAAGGCGAAGGTTGGCGAACTGGGTTCTTAATCCGGCGTTGTATATCGTGTAGATTGTCTGTTCACCTCTCCTGAACCTATTGATGTAGAGGGGAGGAGAAAGAAGGGGAAGAGCGGGCTCAACATCCTCGCTGAGGAATACATCGGCGTTTTCCCTTAAAGTTGGCATCCATCTTATGAATAGCTCCCTTCTCAGTGCATCCGGCTGATTTGTCCACAAGCCTTCCCCATTGAAGAAGGCAAGCTTGCAACGCCAAAGTGCGTGTCTATAGCTTGGTATCTCATACATCTTGAACTGAGGGAGGACGAAACGGAAATAGTTAAGCCCTGCGGGATTGTATTCAATATCTCCGCTTAGGTTGGTCCAGAGACTATGGGACCAAGAGCCGTCCTCGTGGAGAGCCATATAATCGCTTCCCGGTTCCTCAGAATGAATCGCTATGTTGGGATTAACTTTCATAACTTCCTGCCTAATCGTCTCAAATAGTTCGCCACATCCTTTAACCCAAATGCCAGGCGTTGGATGTTTATGAGCGGGATTGTAGCAGACCTCCGCCCAACGGGAACCAGTGGAATCCACATACATAGCGCATAGGGGAACCCTCTTCGCTATTTCCGAATAAGCCCAAGCATCCCATTTCTGCCACTCTTTAACGGCGGGGCACATATTCCAAACGGGATTTTCCTCGCTTGAATAATAGGTATAATAATTTCCCTTATCATCCATCATCGCCCACTCGGCGCCGCGCTCCTTTGCTATTTTCCTCTTCTTCTCCAAAACCATCCCTTCTATATAAATTCCCACAGCTTGCCCCCATTTTGATGCCCTTTCCGCCTGCTTCTTCATTCCCTCAATCTCGTTCTTGAGCTCGTCAGGATAATCTATCGTCCAAAAAGGGGAGAGATGCCACCAATCATAAGAACCGAACTCCTCGCCCTTTTGGTTATCAGCGGGCGCACCTCCGACTAAGGCATAGAAACCGTATTTGTAGCGCTCGGGACAGGGACGAAGGGGTTTCCACCAAGTCTTTAGCCAATCCCTATAATCCTCAAGAGCTTTATGCCAATCGCCATCGTGAACGGATATGGTTGCAGGGGGAGAGGATATGCTTTCACCAGGCTGTAATTTCGTCGGTAGATATTGAATGGATAGATGTGCGCCCACTTTAGCTCTCCAAGCGTCAATGGGATGGGCGGGCTCTGGGATATCAGCTACCCGTCGGGGAGAGATTTCCTCCTTGGGACTCCAGCGAAGGGAGAAAATCTTATAAATCCCCTGTGTATCATCGCATCGCACATATATCCCGCCCCCTTCCTGTCTAAATATATCAAGAAGTTGAAGCCAAGCCATCCCACCATAGCTCGCCAATCCTTCAAGAGGAAGCTCGCTCACAGCACCACCCCTCTGAGGGAAGAACCAACCCACTTTTTCGCCTAAATATAAACCATCCATGAGTGGAAAGATTAGACGAACTTTGATGGTCACCTGTGAATCATTTACTAATGTAGCCTGCCACTTCATCGCTCCTTCCCTTCCTGCCTTCACATCAACTATCACTCGTAGATTCTCCAGCTCTTTAACCCCCTTATAGGTCAGGTTTAGATTGACCCCATAAGCCAATTTCTTTATATCGGCTCTCCCTAATTGGAAGCTATCCGAATAAAAGAGTTCACCTTTTTCGGATTGAATTGCGAACAAAGGAGATGGATTGGTGAAAGAAACGATATCGCCAATGAGAGGAGAGCTGAATTCCTTGATTGCTCCCCTTTCTCTATCGAAAAGGATGTGGAAATAAGCATTATCAAGAGAGATTCCATATTCTGTTTGAACAGCTTCAGCGGGGAAGGGGGTTATTTTTCTCTTCTCTTTTAAGATTGCTCTTGTTGAGGAAATAGAAGGGATACCGGGCTTATACGAGATTGCAAACAAAGCCCAACCGGCTTGAATCCCTCCATCGCATAGGACGATTTGGGAGATGGGAGCTGAATGAGATGGTTGAACGATATAGGCTTTCACCTTTCTATTGCTTATAGGTGGGTTGCCGACGCCATAGGGTAGGGGAGGTTGCCAATCTGAAGGGGTGGGGAAGATTCGCTCCTTGAAGCCATCAGCATAGCGAAGCTCCACTTGAAGCACATCAACAAGGCTATCGTCGTGCCCATATAGTTCAACATCGTAAACTGGAGCCAAGAGAAGAGCAACGAGACCGGCTTGGGCGTTCAAGGGGATAGAGTGTTGGGAACGAGAGGGCAGGTCTTGCCAGAGGCAATTTCTACCGAAGGGGATGGTTAAAAAGGGAATCCCCTCAACATTTGAAATCGGTTGGTTGAAGGGGAAGGGGATGGAAAGAGTCAAGGAGTCGGAATTGAAATGTTCCCAGATGTCCAACATAACCCAATCGTTTTGCCTCTTCTCGAGCTTTGAAATGACCTTATCGTGATATTCCTCTCCAATTTGCTGGGCAACGGTATCAAAAAATTTGATAGCGGAAACATAGGATTGCCAATCTGAAGGAGAAACTGAAGAAATCTTATTGAAGGCGCTCACCAGTTTATCCATATCTTCGCCGCTCAACGAGGCACGAGCGAGCTCAAGAAACTTTTTCCTGAACCGGTAATCTGCCCTCTCCTCAATAGGGGTGATATAGAGTCTGATATTATCTATCTTCATTCCCCAAACGCCCCTTTGCTCTCCGACAGCTGAGAAGAAGACAGGAGCGGGGTCGCCGTCATCGTGAGGAATCTGTGGACTTTCCGAGAGCTGTTTCCCTGCCTCATCGTAAATCCACACTTTCACGCTTGTGGGTGTATTTTGGATTTTAATATGAAGCCAGCGATTTGAGGGGATTCCCTGCGCCTGCCATCTATTGAACCAAATACCTCCAGAAATCGTGTAGAGGAAGAAACGTTGGGGACCATATTCAAGCCACCAATATGAATTTCCTTGGGGGCGATGATGATTAACCACCGCTTGATAGCCGCCCACCTCCTCTGAAGGTTGGAAGAAATCATATTCCAATGTATAGGCGATATTAGGAATGTTTTGAGAAGTGGAAATGCTCGTAGAGGAATGGTCGCCGAAAAGGTGAAGGCAGTTGCCACCGTTCCTTCTTTCAATCTCCACGAAGCTCTTTCCCGCCCCGATTTGTAATCTCCAAATGGAGGATATTTTACCTGCTTCAAAATCCTCTGTTAAGAGGTATTCTTGGCACATAATCAAACCTCCGATGAAGAGGAGGAGAAAAGTTAGCCTCATTTCCTCTTGCCTTTCTTTCTGGGTTAGAAAAATGATAACACAATTTTGCATTGACAACAATCTTGATTCATTTTCTTTGAAGGATTAAAATTTAGAAAATGTTTGAACGCTCACATAAGCCAAATATCAATTTGGGAGTAAGTTGTGAGGTATGTCCGAGTTGGAGCCTTTATCCTCTCCAATCACCAACTCCCTTTTGCAATTTAATCAAGCACAGCAAGGACGGTTTAAGACGCTGTATCGCAAGTGATAGGCGAGCGAATCAAATCGTGAGAGAGACGAAAAGACCGCTGATTTACCAGTGCCACGCCGGCTTAATAGATGGCATCATCCCCATTATATTGGATGACGAAGTCATCGCGCAGTTCTGCCTCGGACAGTTTCTAAGTGAGCCGCCTACGGAAGAGAATTTCCAAAGGATTTGGGAGAAAATCAAGGATTTAGGGCTGCCCTATGAAGAGATGAAGGAGGCTTACTTAAAGCTCACCTTCGTGCCCATGCGTTATGTGGAGGCGATAGCTGAAGGGATATTTGAAGCGCATAGGGAATTATTGAGCAGTCTATCACACTTCTTCTCGCCAGCCAAGCCAAAGATTTCAGATGTAGATGAGAAACTTTGGTTAGTTCAACAAGAGAGACTGCTCCGCCATATCTCGGAGCAGGAGAGGGAGCTGATTTCCTTATTCTATTGGGCGAGCGGTGAATCAATTAGAAATTATTGGTTTAAATGGATGGAGAAGGAACTGCACTCCTTTGATAAATTCCCTTGGGAAACGAAATCTCGCATTTGGGGAGTCATCACCTCTTTGCTATCCCATTTGAGGGTTTTTCAAGCTTCTTCAAGGATTAATCTCTTGGAATTCTACTCCCATTATGCAACTATGGTTAAGAGGTGTGAGAGGAGCGAGGAAATGAGGGAAACACTGAGCTGGATAATGAACGACCTTCTCGCTATTAGGGGTGAGCCGAAGTATAGGGCTTCAATAGTGGAAAGGGCTAAGGATTATATTCACCAGCATTACGCAGAAGAAAGATTGGGTCTACGGGAGGTAGCGAAGGCACTAAGATTAAGCCCCTATTACCTTGCCCATCTTTTCAAGAGCTCGGAGGGGAAAAGCGTTGGCGAATATATTAAAGAGATAAGAATTGCAAGAGCAAAGGAGCTTTTAGAGGCAAGCGAGCTGAGCATTATTGATATAGCTTTAGAGGTCGGCTATAGTGACCCTGGCTACTTCTCTCGTTTATTCAAGAAAGCTACGGGATACTCTCCCGCAAGATATCGCAGACTGAGAAAAATTTAGCAAGATTTTCCCATTATCAAAACAAAAAAGTCCAAGAAAACTATTTTTATGGGGGGTAATATATTTGGCAAGGAGGTGTTATATTATGAAAGTTAGAAGCAGAGGATTCACATTGATCGAGCTGTTGGTAGTGATAGCGATAATTGCTATCCTGGCAGCTATCCTGTTCCCCGTTTTCTCAAGGGCGAGGGAGCAGGCGAGAAAAACTGCCTGTCTCACTCATGCGAAGCAGATAGGGCAAGCGCTTATGATGTATGTTCAGGATTGGGATGAATCGTTTCCCTATCAGTTGGACTGGTGCGCATGCTCGGCAAATGCACAGCTGGAGATGTGTTCTCCCAACTTCACAGTCCAAGGGAAAATTTATCCTTATGTGAAGAACGCCGCTGTTTTTGATTGCCCATCTGCTGATGCCTGTCCTATAACGGGGGACGACCCGGCAAGGAATATCGCCCATGGCGGATGTGGAGGTTGGACCTGGCCGAGAGAATTCCTCGGCAAGAGCGTTGACATCGGATATAATGGATTGATGGGCGGCGTGTGGTTGTACAGGATTTTGCGAAGAGAAGGAAGAAATGTCTCACCTAATGTTGGGGAGGTTATAATTATAAGATTAGCAGATATGCCCACTCCCTCCGAGACGGTCGTTTTCGGCGACGCTTTGCGTCCAATCGCTTGCGGAGGCTCAAGAATGGTCTTCACGAATAACTGTGCTCCCTGGTGCACGCCGGGTGGAAGGACGGAAAGGAACACCCGCCATACTGGTGGTTCCAACTATGTCTTCGCAGATGGACACGCCAAATGGATGAATTATAAGCAGATGGGAAACGAATGTGGAAGACATTTCTATCCCTATAGGGACCACGACCATATTTCTGTCTGGGCACAACTGGGACCGCCTGAAGATTAAATTAATAAAGCTTTAAAACAAAATAAAGGGGAGGGTTCCGGGAATAAAATCCCCAGACCCTCCCCTAAAAGGAGGAGTGATATTTATGAGCACTATTTATAAGATTTTAACGGCTTTAATCATCTGTTCTTTTTCCTTTTCCGCTGATAATCCCACATCAAAAGTTCGTGATAGGTGGGATTTTAGATATAAGGGGTTCATTATAGGGGCATGGTGGGGTCCTTCGGAAAACGAGGCAGAGCTGAAGTTTTATAAGGAAGCCGGCTTCAATGTGGTGATGATTGGTCGCTATATGCAATTAGACAATTATTCCGATATTGAAAAATGTTTAAAGGAGCTGGATTTGGCGAAGAAATACGGTCTGTGGGTGATGTTTGATACATATACAAAGAACGACCACCCCTGGGGAGGAAAGGCTTGGCAGGAACCCTACGACCATCCTTTCCATCACGCCGCCAGCTTGGAAGAGCTGATATGGCTTTACGAGAAAGTCGGAAGACATCCTGCCCTTTTAGGCTTTATGATTGGCGATGACCAAGGGGAAGTAACTCCTCGCTCCGATGCCTGCACGAATTTCCTCTTCCGCCAACCCAAGCCCCACCTCATGCCCTGGCTTTGCGGCTGGATACCGCCGAAGAACTTAGCGGAGCATAATAATCCCATTGCCAATCCTCAAATATATCCCACCCTTTATGAATGGAACCTCTCAGCCGATATGTTGGCCATCCGCTATATCTCAGCCTACTCCAATTGGACTAAGGAATGCAGGAAATACGGCATCATGTTCTGGCCCATGTTCAATGTGGCGCCACCTCCCGGGACAGATTATCTTCCCAGCGATTCCCTCACCCGCTTTCCCGCCTACCTTGCCCTCGTTTTCGCCTCAGATGGAATCTGGTATTTCTGCTACAATGGAGGAAGCCTTCAACGATACAAGGAAGGAGGCTATAAGACTGAGGAGGAAGTGCGGAATGCCTTAACTCCTCTCTATCGGATTGTTAAAAAGGTCAATAATCGCATTGCCCTCTGGGGAGATAAGGTCATAGGGAGGGATTGTTTAGCCGTCTTCAGCACAGCTTTCACTTCAAATCCTGAAATGGAGAAGATAGAGGGCTTGAGGAAGCCTGGGAAGGGAGAATTTATTGAGGAGATGGATGAAAACCTCATAGTCGGTCTTCTGACGAAGAAAGGGGAGAATCCCCTCGTTATGGTTGTGGATTGTAGGGTGAGCAAGAATTGGGGCGATATCCCACCTCGTGACGCAAGCATCCGCTTTTCGCCAAAGGTTAAGAAAGTGGTGATATTAGAGGGAGGGAAGAGCAAAGCAGTGAACGGAAACGAAGTGAAGATAAGGTTGGAAGCAGGAGGCGGACAGATGCTGGAAGTGATAGAGTAGAAGGATATTTATGAAAAATTGTTTTCCCCATCCATTTCTTCTCTTCTACCTTTTATATGTTCCCTCACTCTTGAAAGGAGGCGATATTAATTTGCTTTCCCTAAGAGCTGGTTCATTGGAAATGAAGATAAATCAATCGGGATATGTTATCAGCCTCTTTGATGCTTCCTCCCATAAGGAATATCTTCCCTCTGGGCAAAACGCTCCTTTGCTTAGTTTAACTATTAATTCAAGGAAACTTAAACCCATATCTCTACTTTATGACGAAAAGAGAGAAACTTTGGTTCTTACCTACGAAAATGGGGAGATAAAAGCCTTCGTGGAGGTAAAGATGAAGCCTACACATCTTCGCTTTCAGCTGAAGAAAGTGGAAGGAACCCAGCCGGAGCGAATAGACTGGGGTCCTTTCCCCACGACAATCAACAAGACAATAGGCGAGACGGTAGGTGTTGTGCAAGATGAGAGGACAGCAATCGGCATCCAATCGCTCAATATCCAAACAGTTGGCGGTGCCTCAGCAGCGGAATTCGGCAGCAAACTCTTTGCCTATGCAATTGAGAGGGAAGGTGGAATAAAAGATTCTGCGATAGCTATCTTTTCTTGCCAGAAGGAGAAGGCTTTGGAAACCATAGGGAAGGTAGAGGTAGAGGAGGGGCTACCGCATCCCACTCTTGATGGAGTATGGGCGAAGATTTCCCCCTCCGCCACTTTATCCTATCTCATAACCGACTTCAGCGAGGCTAACTTTGATGATGCTCTCCAGCTTTGCAGGAAATTGGGCTTAAAATATATCTACCACCCCGGACCATTTGCGACCTGGGGACATTTCATTCTTGACAAGAATCGCTTTCCCGACGGAGATGAAAGCTTAAAGAGATGCGTTGAGAAGGCGAAGAAAATGGGAATAAGGGTGGGAGTTCACACATTAACTGCGTTCATAACCCCAAATGACCCTTATGTGAGCCCGAAACCCGACCCTCGCCTCGGTGGGCTCGGCTCAAGCCAATTGATGGAAGATATTGATGAGGAAACAAAGGAGATAGCGGTTGCTGAGGCAGACCCCTTCAAGAGAAGGCAAAATTGGGGATGGGATAGAAAATTCGTTCTGATAGACGAGGAAATAATAGAATTCAAAGAGGTTTCTGAAGGCAATCCGCCGAGATTATTGGGTTGCACGAGGGGTATGTTCGGGACGAGGATATCCCCTCATAAGAGGGGAGCGGAGGTTCGCAGGTTAGCCACTCACGCTTATGGGACCTTTTATCCCGGCATCGCAAATGGAATGATGGACGAAATGGCTAAGAGAATAGTGGAACTCTTCAATTATTGCGGGCTCCAGCAGATTTCCTTTGATGGCTTGGAGGGCTTATGGGATTATGAATGTAGCGGTCCATATGCTGCTCATCGCTTCGTCAAAATCTGCTACGATGGCTGGAAGCAAGAGGTTATAAATGATGCCAGCGGGCTTTTGCACTACCTTTGGCACATTAATACGAGGATGAACTGGGGTGAACCTTGGGGAAAGCCAATGAGGGAGGGAATGGCTGAATACAGGCTGAGGAATCAGGAATATTTTGAGAGGAACCTCTTCCCCCATATGATGGGTTGGTTTGAGTTCAGGTCTGCTTCACCTCAATTGGAGGCGACAACTCTTGATGAGATTGAATGGATGCTCTCAAAATGTGCGGGTTGGGATGCGGGATTCGCCCTCGTTTCCTCTCCCGAGACCTTCAGAATCAATGGACAAGGCGAGGCAGTGATTAAGGCGATTAGGGAATGGGAAGAGGCAAGGCATAGCAAAGCGTTCACGGAGAGCCAAAAGGAGAGATTAAGAGAGCTCACGAGCGAATGGCACCTTGAAAAGATAGGAGAAAGGCGCTGGCTTCTTTTCCCTCTCGCCTTCTCGCCTAAATTCAAGTATACCGGGGAAGAAAAAGGATCTGTTGAATGGCATATAGAAAATAAATTTAAAGAACAACCGCTCAGATTTGTATTGAGGGTTTTGCCAAATGAGGGGGGTGAAAAAACCGCTTTCAATCCCCGCTTGGAAGTCAATGGGAGCGTCTTGGTCTTTCCCGTTAAACTCAAGCCCACTCAATATCTCGTCTGCGAAGGAACTGTGGAGGGGTTGGTTTACGATTGCAATTGGAATTTAATCACGAAAGTTAAGGGAAATGGAACTGTTCCTCTTCTTCCCCATGGAGATGTAATAGTGAGGTTTTCCTGTGAGCTTGAAGGGGAGAAATCTCCTTCGCTTTGGGTTCAATTCAAGACAGTAGGAGAAGGCGAGGTGGTTGCCTCTAAAAAATAGATTGACTTTTAAATATGTAATTCCTGATAATTCAATTGTGAGCAGTTTCCAAAGATTGTTTTATTGGTTTATCTTATCATTAGCATTACAATCGCTCCTTTATGGGGAGGTGAAGGATACGAAAAGGCATTTGGAGAACGCGATTGTTTACGCTATCTCACAGGGAACCGCGACCTTAAAGGATGTTGATGAGCTTGAGAGGATGGAGGTTGATGTTGTTGTGAGGGGAATTTCCTGCGGCTGGTATGCCAGCCCAAAGGATATGTTTGAGCGGAGCAAGGCTGTTCAACCCGCCCTTGAGGAAGCCTATAAGCGAAACATCCTTTGGAGCGCTATGATTACATCCTCCGCGATAATTCCCGATATCCTTCCCGAAAAAGATGTCTCCTTGTACGCTGATAGGGACGCCTTCGGAAATGTGATAAAGCCCGCTCAATGGTGGCAGGGATGTCTCAACAATCCTCGTTTCTCCGACTTCGTTAAGGAGATTGCAAGGTCCGCTATAGATGCGAAGGTCTGGGGAATCCATTACGATGAATCCTACGGGCATTGGTTCTGGAGCTATCCCATGCCCTGCTTCTGCGATTATTGTATTAAGGGTTTCAGGGAGTGGCTGAAGAAGGAAAAGCCTCAAATATTGAGTAAGCTCGGGATAATGGATTTGGATAATTTCAACTATCGGGATTTCCTCGCCCAAAGGCAGCTTCAATCCAAGCCGTGGGAAAGCCCCTTAGCGGAGGAATATTGGCGATTTCTCCTTTACAGCACTTTGGAAAGAGAGAAGGAGATTGTTGAGGATGGAAAGGAATACTGTAGGAAGAAATGGGGAAAGGAACTGATAGCGAACGCGAATCAATACGATATGGTCAATTTATCAGCCGTCGTTCTCGGCGAATCAAGCATATACGATTTCGTCAACATAGGCTGGGGCTTGCCGTTTCTCCCCAACCAATTTTCATACATCCCAAGTTATTTGGCTTCCAAAGCCTGCGGATACAATAAGCCAGTTGTTATGTTTCTTGATATCCAAGAGGAACCACCTCCCTTCGCTGTGCTTTCCATTGAGGGAAAGGGACAGCTCTTCCGCTGGCTAACGGGAGAGGCTTATGCCAGTGGCTGCTTCTATGCTCTTCATCACCGCTTCTCCCTCTGGACTGGTCCCGTTGATGAGCTTGCGAAAATCGGACAGTTCATAAAGAAATATCAGCATCTCTTCAAGGATACAAAACCCGTAGCAGATGTTTATTTGGTCTATTCTTATGCCTCAAATATTTACGACATGTTTCCCAAGTGGTGGGGGAGGAAGGATATTCCCGACCATAGCAAAGCCTTCAATCTCATAGGGAATCTCCTCCTTGATTCGGATGTTCAATTCGCTGGCTTGTTCTTGGGAGAGGGGAGAACTTTCCCCGACGATGTTGCAACCTCCGAAAAGGGCGCCTTCCCCCGGCTTTCCCCCAAGGAGTTCCCTTATATCATTCTTCCCTCTACCTCCCATCTAACCGATAAGAACTTGGACATGCTCAAAAGATATGTTGAGGCGGGAGGAAAGCTCCTGATATTTGGAGAGTGCGGAGAATGGGATGAGAAACATAACAAGAGAACAGCGAATGTCTTGGAGTCGTTCTACGAGAAAGGAAAGATAATCTGGCATAAGGTTCTTCCTCTGGACAAACCAGACATTCTCTTGGAGAAGGCGTTGGACGGACTTAAAAAGGCAGGTTGGTCTCCCTCAATCGTTGAATTCGGTCTCAAACCCCTTACGCATAAGGTTCTTAGACAATCAAAGGATGGATTAATCCTTCACATCCTCAATAAGGAATTTGAGGAGGGAAAGGGATTCAAGCGATTGGAGAATCTCAAAATATCCTTAAAATTACCGAAGGGATTTCGCCCTTCCTTGGAAGTTCTTTGCTATTCCCCTGACTGGGAATTCTCGCCTCGGGAAATCAATGCGGTGCTGAAAGGGGATGACTTGATTCTTGAACTTCCTCCTTTTGATGTTTGGTTGATAGCAGAGATAAGAAAGGAACAATGAGGGGATTTTGTCTCTTCCTTTCCTGTTTCTTAATAGCGATTTACATGGCTCAGTCTTTGGAAAAGGAAGAAGACGATGAATATATCTGTTTCAAAGCCCGAAATTATGTCCTTCGCCTTTATAAAAACAAGGGAACCTTTGATTTTCTTCTTATTGATGGCAAAGGGGATTTAAAACCAATTCATAATCCCTCTGGTGAATCCCCTTGGTTCGGATATAATTGCGCAAGGGGTGAGATACGCTCCTCCCAAAACGCTCCAGAAAAGATTGAGGTTGGGAGCTGGAAATATGGCTACAAGGTCTCCCTCATCTATCCCCTTGAGGAGGGCGCCTATTATGAGGGGAATTTTTACATCGCGGATGATTTCCTCGCTGTTCGTTCCTTGATAGATGCTGTGAAAAGGGAAGGCGTGAACATTGTCAGGCTGGCGCCACGCTTTGAGGTTGACATAAATCTCTTCAACCATTTCGCCTTCTCCATCCCAAAGGCGCTAATTTCCGGTGAGGTAAGTTCGCTTGGTCGTCCTGGCTATGCGGGAGTATGGGGATGGGGTGGTCCAAAGAGCTTTTCCTCCCTTGACCCCGATTGTCCTTTCTTCGCCCTTTTCAATCCCGATTTAAAGCTCTGTTTCCTTTTCCTTTATCCTTTTTATGATAAATTATGGAAGAATAAACACATTTTCCTTCAACTTTGGGAAGGCGGAATTAACTACTTCTATTCAGGCTGGGGTGAGGAGAAGGATTTGGGGAAGGAAGTTCTCTTCGCAATTGCCCCGTTAAATATCCCAAACCCAGAAGGGATATCGCAAATGGCAAAGGAGTTAATGGAAAGAATAGAGGCAATGGTTAAAGGGGAAGAATTACCTTGTCCCTCACTTCTGAATGCGCTTAAAGCGGAGGAAAGTGTAAAGGGAATTTGGCGAAAAAGCGAGGAGTCTTTAAATAAGCAAATCCCCAAGTTGGAAGTTTTATCTCCCAGGGAATTCGGAGAATGGAAGAGCAGGATTTACCAAATCCAACATCTCTTTTTCCTATCAAAGCTTGCCTTTGAAAGAGGGGATTACGAGAATTCCTTGATTTATGCAAGGAAAATGTTGAAAATATTGGAAGAAAAGGAGGAATGATTTTATGAGCAAATTCAAAGTCGGTGTCGTCGGTCTCCAAAGAGGCAAGGTTTTCGTTGATATCTTCAAGTCCCATCCCCAAACGGAAGTAGTGGCGATATGCGATGTCAATTCCCATCTTCTGGAAAATATGGGGCGGGAACTTAATTTTACTGACGAACAAATGTTCACATCTTTTGATGATTTCCTCAATAATTCACCTCTGGATATCGTGGTCATTGCAACTCCCATAGAGTTTCACACAGAACAAACGATAAAATCCCTTGAAGCTGGCAAGGACGTGCTCTGCGAACAAACCGTAGCCTACACGATAGAGGAATGTGAAAAAGTGGTTGATACGGTGAAGAGGACTGGTAGAGTTTATATGATGGCGGAGAATTACATCTACTTCCGCTATTTAAGGGAATGGAAGGAAATTGTGAAGCAGGGGAAATTGGGGGAGATTGTTTACGCAGAGAACGAATATCTCAACCCGATTATTCATCTTTTAGCTGATGAGAAAACGAGGAAGTTCTCTTGGCGAGCGACAAGGGCGCCCATTTGGTATTGCGCACATTCCATCGGTCCCCTCCTTCATCTTATGGAGGACAGGATTGTCAAGGCTATGGGCTTGCTGAGTGATTTCGTGAGCTATCCTCAATACAAAGATTATATCGGCTTCGTGGATATGGAGATGGCGACCTTCCAAACCCAAAAGGGAGCTACTATTCAGGTTTTGGTTAGCAATGTTAGCCCGAGGGGACACATAATTTATTACAGCTTATATGGAACGAAGGGATATATTGAATCTCCCCGTAGGGGCGAGGATGGATTAATTTTCATCAAGGACGAGATGGGCGCTCCTTCTCCCTTCCCCTGCAAAATCCACGATGAAAATCCACCTGAGTTTTATATGATTGAGGATTTTCTCAAAGCGGTTGAGACGAGAACCCGCCCTCCCATAGATGTTATTAGGGCTATGGATTTCACCGTTCCCGGTCTAATCGCCCATCAATCTGCCCTTCAGGGCGGAAAATGGCTTGATGTTCCCTTATTTGAATGGTGAGAGGAGGGATTGCAAATGACTGATTCTTTACTCGTTGGAGCCTATGAGATTGACATAACCCCAAAGGTTGGCACTTTATTGGCGGGAGGGATTTATCCCCGAGTTTCCAAAGGAGTGCACGACCCATTGATGGCAAAGGCTATCGTTTTGGAATCAAAGGGAGACCAGCTTGTCTACATAATTCTTGATATCTGCGTTTTGACGAGAGAGATAGGAGATAAGATTGTGGATAAGGCAAGCGAGCTCACGGGAATTCCTCCCCAAAACATCATCTGGGCTACCTCCCACACTCATTCAGGACCTTACACTATGCCATTCTTCGGCTCTACGGAAGAGGAAGTCGTGGATAAGGAATGGCTCTCATCCCTTCCGGAAAAGGTAGCAAACTGCGTAGCAGAAGCGGATAAAAGGAAAATACCAGCTAAATGGTGCTTTATGAGAGCCTACAATTATATGCTTCCCTTGAATAGAAGATTGCGGTTCAAAGACGGAAGGGAGCTCAATAATTGGCTCATTGATAGAGGGGAGGAGGCGCAATGCGTGGGAACGGCGGGACCCGTTGACCCCGAGATAGGAATCCTCACATTTGAGGATAAGGATAGCAATCTCATAGCGGTCCTCTTCAATTTCGCCCTTCACTTGACTACTCACTTCGGGGAAGAGTTCAGTGCCGATTATCCTGCCGTGGTAGCGAGACGGATAAGGGAGAAATTCGGCGAGCAAGTAATCACCCTTTATATGCCGGGAGCGATGGGAGATATAAACACTTATAGGAGTATGGAGGAGACGGGCAATATGCTCGCTGATAGCATAATTCCCAAGATTGAGGCAAGGAAGCCAAGGGATGAGGTGCCTATTTTGAAGGCTAGGAAAAGCGATGTGGTCGTTCCTTACAGGGATTTATACCAAGACCAGGAGGAGAGGATAAGGGCATCACAATGGCCGGAAGATGTACAGGAGGTCTTCCGAAAGGAATTAGAAATTATGAGGAAAGAAGGAGTAATGGAAGGAGAAACGATTGTGAGCGTGTGGAGGATAGGGGAGATAGCTTTTGCTGGATTGCCCGGAGAGCTTTTCGTTGAATGGGGGTTGAAGATAAAACAGGAGAGCCCCTTTCCTTGGACATTTCCCGTTGAGCTATGCTGTGATTATCAGGGCTACCTGGTTACGGAAAAAGCTTGGAAAGCGGGTGGATATGAGAGCCTTATAGCTAGGAGCGCCAAGCCATCCCCGGAGGGAGTGAAGATGATGATTGATGAAGCCCTCAATATGCTGAGGGAGATTTATTGAGAGGAGGGAATCTTATGAGGAAATTAGGGGTTGGAGTTGTTGGATGTGGTGCAATCGGTCCCGCTCACGCCCAGGCTGCAAACGAGCTTGAGGAAACGAAGCTTATTGCTGTGTGCGATAAAGTAGAGGAGAAAGCGAGGTCATTAGCCCAGCGCTTCAGCGTTGATTGGTATACGGATTACGACAAGATGCTGGAGAGGGAAGACATAGATGTCGTTTGCATTTGCGTTCCATCTGGTATGCATGCGGAGTTCGGGATAAAGGCGGCAAAGGCGAGGAAACATATCATCTGCGAGAAACCACTGGATATAACGCTTGAGAACTGCGATGCGCTCATAAAATCGGCACGAGAAAACAGGGTGAAATTGGGAGGTATTTTTCAGAGAAGATTTATGGAGGATATAAGGCTGATGAAGAAGCTTGTTGAAGAGGGTAAATTGGGTAAAATCGCCATAGCGGATATGGATATGAAGATTTACAGAAGCCAGGCTTATTACGATAGCGGAGAATGGCGAGGCACTTGGGCGCTTGATGGCGGTGGATGTCTTATGAATCAAGGCGTCCATTTCGTTGACTCTCTTCTTTGGATTATGGGACCAGTTGAATGGGTTGAGGCAGAAATAGCGACATTAGCTCACAATATAGAGGTTGAGGACACAGCAGTTGCCATTTTAAAGTTCAAAAACGGCGCGCTGGGCGCGATAAAAGCTACCACCTCCGCTTATCTTGATGTGGGAACGCAGCTGAGCATCGGTGGCTACCAAGGTTCCGTCGTCTGGGAGGAAACGGGTGAGCCGGGACGGATTTCATTCTTGAAGATTGAGGGATTAGATGAAAAGGAAATTTTGGCAAATCTTGAAAGAGGACGCGAGGAAACCTCAAAAGCCTCTCCCATCCCGTTTACCTCTGGCTCTGAATGGCTCAGGCTCCACCTGCTCAATTTTCGTGATATAATTAGAGCAATCATAGAGGATAGAGAGCCCTTAATCACCGGTGAGGAAGCCAGGAAAGCAGTTGAGTTAATCTTGGCTATATATGAATCGGCTAAAACAAATAAAAGGGTATATTTGCCCTTGGAAAAATAAAAATTATTTTAAAAGGAGGTTGAAGGAACTATGAGTGAAAAAGTCGTCCTCTCCCTGTTAGGGCTAATCCTATTCGGGTTAGCTCTTCCAGCGGAGGCGCAGTTGACCCTTGCTAAAAACGGCAAGGCGTTGCTCCCGATAATCATCCAGCCGGGAGCTACGGTAACGGAACGATATGCCGGCGAGGAGCTCGCCTCACATCTGGAGAAAATCACCGGGGCAAAATTCGAGCTCAAGGAAATCACCCCAGGGGAAGTCCCAAAGGCGGGAATAATCATCGGTCCCGGAGAGCTAACGGATAAGCTCTTTCCAGAGGTAGTTGATTATCTGCAGAAGCCCAGCTCACCCTTCGGCGGAGAGCAGTTGACGATACGAACGAAGGGTAATTATCTTCTCCTCGCAGGCGGAAGACCGAGGGGAACTCTCTATGCGGTATACCGCTTCTTGAGCAAGCAATGTGGCGTTCGCTGGTGGACACCCTGGGCTACAACGATTCCCAAGAAGAGCACATTAACGATTCCCAATCTCTCCATTGAGGAAAAGCCAGCTTTTGAATATCGCGAGCCATTTTGGTATCCCGCTTTTGATGGGGATTGGGCAGCAAGGAACTATTACAACGGCAATTCCGCTCGCCTCACGGAGAAACACGGTGGAAAGATAATTTATAAGGGATTCGTTCACACCTTCTATGCTCTCGTTCCGCCGCAGGAGTATTTTGAAAAGCATCCTGAATGGTTCAGCCTAATAAACGGTAAACGTCAATGGCAGGGCGCTCAGCTCTGCTGCACTAATCCAGAGTTGCGAGATTTCATCACCGAAAGGGTGAGACAATGGCTCAAGGAATCCCCCGAGGCTAACATCGTCTCCATTTCGCAAAACGACTGGGTAGGCAACTGCCAGTGCGAGAATTGCCGAGCTTTAGACGAAAGGGAAGGAACCCCTGCTGCCTCCGTCTTAGATATGGTGAACGATATAGCTCAGAGATTGGAGAAGGAATTCCCTAATGTCGCCTTTGACACCCTTGCCTATTGGTATACGCGCAAGCCACCTAAGACGATAAAGCCTCGCCCCAATGTTATCGTTCGCCTCTGCTCAATAGAGTGCAACTTTGCCCAACCCCTTGAACACGAGAGCAACAAAGCTTTTGCCGACGACATCCGCGGCTGGTCTCAGCTGACAAGAAGGCTTTACATCTGGGATTATACAACCGATTTCGTAAACTATGCCCAGCCGCATCCAAATTGGTTCTCCCTTGGACCCAACCTCCGTTTCTTCCATAAGCACGGCGTTTTGGGAGTTTTTGAGCAGGGTGCCTACCAATCCCACGGAGCTGAGTTCGCGGAATTGAGAGCTTGGGTTTTAGCCCAGCTTCTTTGGGACCCTTACCAGGATGACAAGAAGCTGATAGACGAATTCCTAAAGGGATATTATGGCAAGGCAGCGCCTTACATAAGGCGGTATATGGAGCTAATGCATAACGCCGCCAAGGATTATTACCTCGGCTGTTTCACTCCCGCAAATGCTCCCTTCTTTAACTTTGAGACGCTCAGCAAGGCAGAGAAACTATGGCAGCAAGCTGAGAAAGCAGTTAAGGATGACCCTGAGATTTATTGGAGAGTGCGCCAGGCTCATATGCCCGTCTATTATGCTTTCCTCAACAATTGGGCTCGCTTGAGGGTTGAATGCGCCCGCGCGGGTGCGGAATGGCCCTTACCTCTCTCCCGCAAGGCTGTTGCTCAGGAGTGGCTTTCCGTGGTAACCGGCAAGGGACCCCAAGGTTGGTCTCCTATGACCCATGTGAATGAGGGAGGCTTGACGCCACAGAAATTCGTTGAATCCCTTGGAGAAGATGACCCCGAACTTGAGAAGCTTCCCAAGCGAATCCCCAAGGAAGCGCCCTTACCTTCAGATATTCCCGGAATAGACCCTAAGAAATGCATTGATGTGCAGGATGACAAGATGTCTATAGCGGAGGAAGGAAGATTGGGACGCCGCAGAGTTGACCCGAACTCCTCAGATTACCTCACAGTCTGGATGCCAGGCTGGCATCACGAATGGGCTTGTCAGGTATATTGGAAGAATCTGCCAGCAAAAGCCCAAAAGGGGCGTTGGAAGGTCTACGTGGTTATAAAAGTTGATAGGAAAGCGGGAGTTGACCCTGAGAAAGAAGCGATTTGGGCTGGCGTTTATCACACTGGGAAAAAGGTGGGGTTAGCGGAGGTAGTGATTCCGATAAAAGAGACAAGCGAAGGGTATCGTTCTTACTTAATAGGAACGGTTGAAGCTTCGCCGGAACAGTATATATGGATAGCGCCACCGGGAGCAGGGTTAGCGGGTCCAGTTAGGTTATCTCCTGGAGAGGGGAACATAGAGGGTTTATGGATAGATAGGATAGTATTGGTTCCAGCGGAATAAGGGGAATTAAACGAATTAATTGGGGGCTCCCCGTAGGGGAGCCCCCAATAAAAAGAAAGCATTTACCAAAAGAGAGAGCGAGGCGCTCTCTTTCAAGTGCTCTTATCCATCGGTAAATCACGCTTGTTTAGCTGGGGAAGCGGGAAAGGAATCTTTTGTCGTTTCAAGAAGCACAATTCTCAAGAAGACCTAAAAATCCAAGGAAATTCTATTTTAGATTTTATAGTCAACGCAATATGGATGTTTACTAAGGGCTCTCACTAAGGAGTCTCAAATGTTATGGAATTATACAGTATCTTGAAAAGAGAAGAAATTGCCGTTAAAATTATTGATGAAAAATGTTAAGATTTATAAAAGTCATTTTCAAGTTAGTCGGCTCTATTTTGCTTTTAAGCGTAGCAGGGCTAGTAGGGTATTTTCTCTACTGCTTCGCCAGCGTGCGAAATATCTCCCTTGAAGGGGCGGATACCTATACGCAGGTCCTCGCTGGGGCCACCCAAATTTTGGACCGGAACGGAGTCCTCTTAGCCGACCTCTCCGGGGAGATTAGGGAATATGTTCCATTAAAGGAAATTCCTCCTGCCCTTCAATTAGCCACAGTAGCAAGCGAGGACCGTCGCTTCTTCTCCCATAGCGGATTGGACCTCCGGGCAATCCTTCGTGCCCTTTATCAAGATATCAGAATGGGCAGAATAGTGGAGGGAGGTTCAACTATTACCCAGCAGGTAGCACGAAATCTTTTCCTTTCCCAAAAGAGAGCGTTATCAAGGAAAATGCAGGAGATGGCAATTGCCATCCGCTTAGAGCGCCACTATACAAAGGAAGAGATATTGGAGATGTATCTTAATAAAGTAAACTATGGAAGCGGTGCCTATGGCGTAGGGATGGCAGCAAAGATATATTTCGGGAAGCCCGTCAGCAAACTTACCCTTGCTGAATGCGCCCTTCTCGCCGCAATTCCACGCCGCCCCGCCGATTATTCTCCCTATAAGAATCCTCAGCTCGCTTTAAAAATGAGAAATAATGTTTTAGACAAAATGGAGAAATTAGGATTTATAACACGAGAAGAAGCGGAGAAGGCGAAGAGGGAGCCCTTGAAGCTCGCCTACAAAGAACCACCTTCGATAAGGAGATTCAAGGCTCCTTACTTCGTTTTTTGGATAATAGACCAGCTTTCAAAAAAGTATGGAGAGGACTTCGTGTATAAAGCTGGGCTGAAAATATATACAACTTTAGACATTCGCCTGCAGGAGATAGCGGAAGAGGCGGTAAGAAATGGGCTTGAAAGAGCGAAGAGTTTGAATGTTCATCAAGCCGCTCTTGTAGCTATAGATTATCGGACAGGAGATGTTTTAGCTATGGTGGGAGGCAAGAATTTCTGGGAGAGCCAGTTCAACAGGGCTGTGCAATCTAAATTACAGCCTGGTTCAGCATTCAAGATATTCGTCTATACCGCTGCTATAGATAAGGGATATAAGCCAGAAGATACAATAGAGGATTCCCCAGTTTCCTATAAAAATGCAAGCGGGGTATGGCGTCCTAAGAATTTTGACGGACGCTTCAGAGGAGTAGTGACGCTAAAAAAAGCCTTTGCCTACTCCATAAATATTCCCGCAATTAAATTGGCGGATAAAATCGGGATAAAGACCGTGATAGATTATGCATATAAGATGGGAATCACAACTCCCTTGCAACCTTATCTCTCCACTGCCATAGGTGCGTCTGGGGTGAGAGTTCTGGATATGGCGTCCGCAGTTGGAGTTATCGCTAATAACGGTGTTAGATGTCTTCCAAGAGGGATTTTAAAAATCTACACAATTAAAGGGGCTATATTGGAGGATAACCAACCTGTTTCCTTTCCCGTTTTATCTGAAGAGACAGCAAAGACGATGCAGATGATGTTAAGAGAGGTCGTTCTCCACGGAACCGGTACACGAGCGAGGGGCGTGCCAGGCGCAGCCGGGAAGACAGGGACCTCAGACGATTACAGGGCAGCTTGGTTCGTGGGCTTCACACCACAACTTGCCTGTGCTGTTTGGGTTGGCAACGATGATTACTCTCCCATGCCTAAGATAGTCGGCGGCTCCATCCCTTGCCAAATATGGGCTGACTTTATGAAGAAAGCAGGGAAAATATGGACTTGTGAGGAAGGAGAAACATACTCTAAGAATTTAGTTGAAATTCGCATTTGTGATAAGACAGGGAAGGTCGCAACAAAATATTGCCCATCCACCCATATACAGGAATTCGTCAAGGGATTTGAGCCAAAAGAGAAATGCGACCTTCACACGGGAGATTTGGTGGAAATAAATATCTGCCCCCAATCGGGAAAGATTGCAACTCAGTATTGCCCTTCTCCTAAGAAAATAAAAGTGCCCATTAACGAAATGCCCACAGAGACTTGCCCACTTCATACCTCTCCCCCCGGGGAAAAAGTTCAGCAAGATGAGAAGACCGACCAGCCTTCCCTGGGAAATCAATAGAGGGCGAATAAAAGCCCTCTTCTACTTCGCTTGTGCTCTTTTTCTCCTCCTCGCTTCCTATCTTTGGTATCTTCAAATATTTAAGGGAGAGGAACTGCGAAAGCTCTCCGAGAGCATAACGATAAAATTGGCGACAATCCCACCTCCACGAGGGCTAATTTTGGACCGTAATGGAAAAATAATAGCAACGAATGTGAGAAAATATCGGATTTTACTCATAGGGAAGGATGTAGATGCGAAATCCCTTAAAAAGCTCTCAGAGATACTTAATGTTCCCTATGCTATTTTGAGGGAAAGGATAGTTAAAAGGGCAATGTATGATGTCGTTGAGTTGGAAAGGGATATTCCCTTTGATAAGCTTGTCCGTCTTGTTGAGCAACTGCCTTACCTACCCAACATAATTATAGAAGAGGTAAACCAAAGATATTATCCTTACGGTTCACTTTGTGCTCATCTCGTAGGATATGTAGGTGAGATATCAAGGGAAGAATTGAACAAATGGAAAGAGAATGGATATCAGATGGGCGATATGGTGGGAAAGATGGGTATTGAGAGGCTTTGTGAAGCATCTTTAAAGGGCGAAAAGGGAGGTCAAAGGATGGAAGTGGATGTAAGGGGACAGGTTAAGAGGCTCTTGGAGAGAGTCGAGCCCAAGAGCGGTGAGGACATCCGCCTTACAATTGACATTGATATTCAAAAGGCAGCTGAGGAAGCTTTGAAAGGCAAGAGAGGAGCTGTGGTAGCAATGAATCCCCACACTGGAGAAATCCTTGCTCTTGCCAGCAGTCCTTCTTTTGACCCCAACTTATTTGCATCACCTGAAGGGAAGAAAAGAGAACGCCTCGCTTTATTTAAAGATAAGAGGCATCCTTTTTTAAATAGAGCTATAGCAGGTGTTTACCCGCCCGGTTCCATTTTCAAGCTCGTGACCGCAACTGCTGGATTAGAGGAAGGGAAGATATCTCCCTCAGCCGTGATTAACTGTTCGGGAGGGTTACAAGTAGGTAAGAGATTCTTCCGCTGCTGGCGAAGGCACGGAGGCGTGGATTTTATCTCCGCAATTGAGCAATCCTGCGATACATATTTTTATAGATTGGGCTTGCTTGTCGGACCAGAGAAACTTTCCGAATGGGCGAGAAAATTCGGCTTGGGGGCGAAGACAGGGATAATTCTTCCTGGGGAGGCTAGCGGTTTCATCGCCGATGAGGAATGGAAGAAGAAAACCTACGGAGAGATTTGGTATCCGGGCGACACGGCGAATATGGCCATTGGACAAGGTTTCACACAGCTGACACCTCTCCAAGCTTGCAGAATGGTTTCCGTTTTCGCCAACGGAGGATATCTTGTAAAGCCAATCATTATGTTGGGCGAGAAGGAGGAAAAGATGCCCATCGGGATATCAAAATCCACTTTAGAATTGATAAAGAAGGGGATGGAGGAAGCGGTAATGGGGAGTGCTGGCACGGCAAAGCTCGCAAGGGTTGAGGGAATCACCGTGGCTGGCAAAACGGGAAGCGCCGAAGACCCACCAAGGAAGAAGACACATGCTTGGTTCGTTTGTTTCGCTCCAGTGGAAAATCCTCGTATTGCCGTCAGCGTGTTGGTAGAAGAGGGTGGGAAAGGCGGTAGCGTTGCGGCACCGATAGCTAAAAAGGTTCTTGAGGCAGCGTTATTACACTCGGCTAATAATCATTGACCTTTGGGAAAACCAATAGAGCGTGGTGCCGAGGGGGGGAGTCGAACCCCCACGAGCGGCGAAGCCCACCTGATTTTGAGTCAGGCGCGTCTGCCAATTCCGCCACCTCGGCGGATATCATTTTTAAATTTTACCCCCTTTTTCATTTGAAGTCAAATAAGTGTTTAATTCCATAACATTTGGGACTCCTTTGGTTATTAAATTCATCTATATCCGTTGAGTCCAGCGGGTATACATCTAAGAAATATTCTTGATAGTTCTCTGGAATCGCTTCACATAGCCGCTCTCTTGCGGTCTCTTTGGATGAATGTAGAAGAGGATACCTTCAAGAGTTTCTTCATAAATTTCCTCGCGCTTCTGGTTGATAATCTCGGAAAAGAGTAAGAGAAACCAAATCTTGAGACAACATCTATACCGCTAATGAGAAACATTTTTACGCCATTGAGGGAAATCACGATTGAGTCAATTTGGACTAAATCTCCGAGGCATTTTGGGTTGTTTAATTCCATAACAAGGGACTCCTAAGGTCCAGTACGCATATGGATTGGGGATACGCTTAAAAATTTTTTAAATTATTTGACATTTCTTTATTCCTTGCTATTATATTTATTTGCTAATAGGGATACCCCTCTGGGGTATCCCTATAAATAATGCCTCAATAGGAGGTGATGCCTGTGAAGGAATTGTTAAAAAAATTCCAAGAATCCTTGGGTATAAACGAAAGACAATTGGAGAGACTGCTTTTCGCCTTTCTCTCCACAGACGATTTCTGGCAGGCAATACCTTTGAGTCAATTGCCGTTCAACCTTTTCGTCGAAGCCTGCAGGGAGCTGCACAAAGCAGGCATTATCTCCTTTGAGGAGGATAAGGTCCTGCTGACGGAAGAAGGGAAGTCTTATATTAAGCCAGAACTTTTTTCTTCCTTAGATTCTCGCTGCCCTTGCTGTTCTGGCACAGGAATTAGCCTTAAACCTTGGGAAAGTCTCCTTTTAGAGTACAAAGAAACTACCAAAGGACGCCCAGAACCCGTTTTGGAGTATGACCAGGGATATCTGACCCCGGAATCAACCATTTCCCGCGTCGCTTTTGCCGACTCAAAAGGAGATGTAAGAGGCAAAAGCATTATTATACTTGGAGACGATGACCTTTTAAGCATCGCATTTGGTTTAAGCAGATTGCCTAAAAGAATAGTAGTTTTGGAGTTGGATGATAGATTAGTAAATTTTATAGAAAAGGCTAACGAAGAAAAAGGGTTGGGGATTGAGGTTAGGAAACATGACCTTCGCCATCCTCTTCCCGATGACCTCCTTTCCCAGTTTGATACATTCTTCACCGACCCTGTGGAGACCCTACAGGGGTTAGAGGTATTCATTGGAAGGGGCATAGCTTCCCTTCGCGATTTAGGTTGTGCGGGGTATTTCGGACTCACTAAAACGGAGTCATCCCTGAAAAAGTGGCGAGATTTTCAAAGAGTGCTTGTGGAGAAATTCGGCGTTGCGATAACCGACATCCTGTCAGATTTCTCTTCCTATGAGAATTGGGATTATCTATTGGATAGCATTGTAAGGGATTTGCCACCACTTCAGCATAAGCCGAAAGTGCTTTGGTACAAGTCCTCTCTATACAGGATAGAGCTGGTGCCGGGCTATAAAAGCTTTAATGAAGAAGGCAAGGGTGAGCTATACGTTGATGAGGAATCAATCGCTTGGAGGAGGAGAAAATGTTGACTTCCTTGCCGAATCTTGCTGTTCTTGCCGCTGGAACGGGAGAGGGTGGCACTCCCCTAAATGCGCTTGACAACGCTCTTCTCAATGCCGGCATAGCGAACTGGAATCTCGTCCGCGTTTCAAGCATATTGCCACCTAAAGCTGAGATTAGCTATGAAGTGCCATCAATAAGGGAAGGCTCGCTTGTCCCCATCGTTTTAGCAGAGATTTTCAGCGAAAAAGAAGGAGAGGTCATCTCCGCTGCAGTTGCCATCGGGGTAGGGGAGGAGTTTGGAGTTATTATGGAACACTCGGAGAGAGGTGGAAAGGAAAAGGTTGAGGAGAAAGTTAAGAAAAAGGTAGAAGAGGCCTTTAAAATGAGAAATATGAGTTTAAAGGAGATACACATCATCTCCTCTGAACATAAAGTTGAAAAAATTGGCTGCGCCATCGCAGCCGCCATTCTTTGGTGGAGGTGATGGTGATGGAAATGAGAAGCGTTGGAAGACATCTTATCGTCGAGCTCTGGCAGTGCCAAGGGCTCGACGACCCCAAGATGTGCGAGGAAACGCTGAAGGAAGCCGTGAGGAGAGCGGGCGCCACTCTCATATCCCTTAAGGTGCATCGCTTCAACCCTCACGGACTCACAGGCATAGCGGTTATCGCGGAGTCCCATATCTCCATTCATACCTGGCCGGAGCTTAACTACGCAGCGGTTGACATATTTACCTGCGGAGATAATGTTGACCCTCTTCGCGCAGTCGAGCCTTTCATTGAATGGCTTAAACCCAAACATACCCAAATGATGGAGATACGCAGAGGTGTCATAAGCGATGGACGATGAATGGTTGGAGGAAAGGTTAAACAATTATAGTCAAGGGTATAGAATAAAGAGGCGCTTATATAAAGAGAAGTCTCCCTTCCAACTGGTGGAGGTTGTGGAGACCTGTGACTGGGGTGTAATGCTTGTTCTGGATGGGGCAGTGCAAACAACGGAAAAAGACGAGTTCATCTACCATGAAATGCTCACCCACCCAGCTCTGCTTCTCCATCCCGACCCCCGCAAAATCCTCATAATTGGCGGTGGAGACGGCGGCACCTTACGCCAATGTCTCAAACATCCCATTGAGGAAGCCTACTTAGTAGAGATTGACGATTATGTAGTGAATACTTGCAGAAAATTCCTCCCCTCAATCGGTGGGGAGGCCTTTGAAGATAAAAGAGCAAAGCTCCTTTTAGAGGATGGCTTTTCCTTCCTTGAAAAAAATGAGCAAAAATTTGATGTCATAATAGTGGATTCAACGGACCCAGTGGGAAAAGCTGAGAAGCTGTTCTCTCAAGAATTCTTCCAGCTTGCATATCAGGCGTTGGTGAACGACGGAATCTTCGTAACCCAAAGCGGCTCCTTATTCTATCAATCCCAACTCATAAGGGATGTCCATCAGAGGCTATCCTCCCTATTTCCCAAATTGGCATTGGTTTTCGTTCCCGTCCCCACATATCCCGGGGTCATTTGGACAGCCACTCTTGCCTCAAAGATTTATGACCCATTAGCAATTGAATCTGATGAGTGGAGGAAAAGAGCGAAAGCAAGGGGATTGAAGACGAGATATTGGAGCCCCGATTTTCAATTCTTCCCACCGAATTTCCCCCTTCTTAAAAGGATTTTAGAGGAGGGAAACGTCTTTGCTCCTCAAACCAGCTAAAAAACCTTTCCTATCCTCTAAAGAATGGGAGAAGGGCAAGGAGATAAATCAAGATTCCACTCTAATTTGCGGTATACCTTATGAGAAAACGGAGAGCTTCCGTGCTGGAGCTTCTTTAGCTCCAGACGCTATAAGGGATTTTTCCCATAGCTTGGAATCCTTCAGCATAATACTGGAGAAGGATTTGGAGGAAATACAGTTATTAGATATGGGGAATTTGGAGGTTACCGATTTAGAGCCATCGGATATGACAAATGAAGTTGAGAATTTTGTTGAATCTCATAACTGCAAGTTTCTCCTATTGTTAGGCGGGGAGCACACGATAACATTGGGAGCAATAAAAGGGTTGATAAAGCGTTTCCCCGACCTTCATTTCGTTTCCCTTGATTCCCACCCCGATTTTCGCCAATCATACGAAGGAAGAGAGTTATGCCACGCAACGGTTATGAAACGCATTGCCGATATAATCGGATTAGAGCGGATGGTCTTTCTCGGCTTGAGGACAGCCACTCCTCAGGAATGGAAAGAATTAAAGAAGGCGCTTCTTCTTTCTCCCTCACCCGCTCCCTTGCCATCTTACCTCAAAGGGAAACCTATATATTTATCAATTGATATAGATGTTCTTGACCCGAGCTGTGCTCCGGGGACAGGAAATCCTGAGCCTGGAGGCTGGAGCTTCAAAGAGCTTTTGGATTTCGTCCTCTCCTTAAGGGGATATAATATCGTTGGGATGGATATCGTTGAGGTATCCCCGCCTTTAGACCCCAGCGGTATAACCGCCGTCAGTTCTGCGAAAATAGCACGGGAAGCAATCCTCCTTTTCAGCTAATCAGATTCTCTGATAATTTCTCGCCCTTTTTGTAAAAAAGACCTACCTCCAAAAAGACAATTTCTTTTTATATCATTTTTCCCTTCAGAGAGACAAGAAGAAAGTCGCGTATAGACAAGTTAATAGATAGTATAAGAATTTGTAAAAAACTTAATAAAATTTATACAAAATTTCCTTTTCTCAATATATTTGCCTCCTTAGGTGGAAAATAAATCCTATCCATTGACAACACATGCAAATAAAAAATTGTTGCATGCTCTTGAGTTTTCTTTTAAATTTAGTTATATGAAGCAAATAATAGAAGGGAGGAAGTAGTTTTTATGGAGAGCAAGGAGCTTCTGAAAAGGTTATGCGATGCAGATGGACCCTCTGGTTTTGAGGACCCAGTTCGCTCCCTAATGCGGGAGCTGATGCAAGGTTATGTTGATAAGCTGGAGACGGATAATTTAGGCACCATCGTGGGGATTAAACGAGGGAAAAGCGATGAACCAAGAGTTATGCTGGCTGCACATATGGACGAAATCGGCTTCCTCGTTCGCTACATTACAAAGGAAGGATATATAAAATTCACACCACTTGGCGGTTGGATGGACCAAGTTCTCCTTGGGCAAAGGGTTTTGATAAAGACGAGAAACGGAGATGTTCTCGGCGTGATAGGGTGCAAACCTCCCCATTTAGCGACTCCAGAGGAGAGAAAGAAACTGGTTGAGAGGAAAGAGATGTTCATAGATGTGGGGGCGAAAAATCAGGAGGAGGTTGAAAGTTTAGGGATTAGAGTAGGGGACCCCATAGTTCCCTACGGTCCCTTTGAGGAATTGGCAGGAGGGAAAGCATATCTTGGGAAGGGAATGGATGATAGGGTGGGCTGTGCTCTTTTGGTGAAAATTTTGGAGGAAATAGGAGAGGACCATCCGAACACTCTCTTCGCAGCCGCAACTGTTCAGGAAGAAGTAGGTCTAAGGGGCGCGCAGACCTCTGCCTATCTCGTCAAACCAGATGTCGCCATCGTTTTAGAGGTTGCCATAGCGGGGGATATCCCAGGGGTGAGCCCCGAAGACGCTCAGGCTAAGCTCGGTGGCGGTCCGGTGATATGCCTCTTGGATACATCTCTCATCCCTAATCTGCGCCTACGAGACATATTTATGGATACCGCCAAAGAAATGGGTATGAGCTACCAAGTGGAGATAATGGAAGGAGGAGCAACGGACGCTGGGAGAATCCATCTTCATGCCCAGGGAGTTCCGAGCATAGTTATAGGCGTAGCCACAAGACATATCCACTCTCCCATAAGCATTATGAGTGCTGAGGATTTTGAAAACACGAAAAATCTCCTTCTCGCCGTTTTGAAAAAGCTGGACTCTCAAACGGTTGCCTCTCTTCGCCCTTCGGCTTGATTTACGGGAAAAATAAGCTAAAATTTTTGTTGACTATCTATTTGTTTCGGACTATCCTTTTTTAAAAATTTACTTGATAAGGAGGTAGAAATTGCGGAAGGGCTTATTCTTGGCTGTCGTTGTTATTGAAGTCCTTATAGGAAGTTCTCTTGTCATCTTCAAATTCAAGAGCAAAGCGGAAAGCCCCAACCCTCCTGCTATCGCTTCCCAAACAGTCAAGCAGAACCCTGTGAGAGAGGTAGTTTATGAAGTTAAGGAGGGAGATTCCCTCTGGAGCATATCGCGAAAGTTCGGCGTGTCAATTGAGGAAATTGCCAAGTTTAACAACATAAAGATAGAGAAAACGCTTCAAATAGGGGAAAAGCTGCGTATCCCCCAAAAGGAAGGAAGCAATACGAACGCGATAACAACAAATGGCGAACAAAAGGTGAAGAGCTTAGCGGGAACGGGTGTTTATGAAATAAAGGAAGGGGATTCCCTTTGGACTATTGGCAAAAAATTCGGTGTCTCGCCGGAGGAGATAGCAAGGGCTAACGGGATAAGCCTAAATAAAACATTAAAAATCGGTGAGAAATTGATTATCCCCAAAGCTGGAATGAAGGTAGCTAAAGAGAAAACATCTGTTAAGGTCTCTTCAAGCCCTCGCACCTCATCCGCTTCTCGTGAGGGAGGGATTATTTATCAAGTAAGGGCAGGCGATTCCCTCTGGACCATAGGGAAAAGATTTGGCGTTTCGCCTGAAAAGATAGCGAGCGCAAATGGGATAAGCTTGAACAAAACCCTCCAAATTGGAGACAAGCTCGTCATCCCTTCACAGGGGAGAAAGCAGGTCGCTCGTTCTCAATCGTCAACCGCGAAGAAAACTCTCACAGCAAAGGGAACGAAGACATCTTCAAATAAGGGAAATGGGGCGCCGGGAGTGGTTGGGACGGCGCTTGCCTATCAAGGGACAAGGTACTCCTATGGAGGTTTTTCATCTCGTGGTTTTGACTGCTCTGGATTCGTGAAATATGTTTATCAGAAGCATGGCTTGAATCTGCCACATAATGCTGCCGCTCAATATAGATACGGCAAACCCGTAAGCAAGAGCGAGCTTCAGCCTGGCGACCTCGTTTTCTTCCGCACGGGAAGAAGCAAGAGAATAAACCATGTTGGGATATATATTGGGAATGGTAAATTCATTCACGCCTCCTCGGCGAGAGGCAGGGTAAGAATTGATAGCCTTAACGAGGGTTATTACAAATCCCGCTATGTAGGGGCGAGAAGACTTAAGTAGAGCTTTAAAGCTCTTTGAGTTCAAATTTCTCCATATCATTGTCAACACTTTCTCTTTTCCATTGCGATGGCTTCCGTAGGAAGCCCGTGGCAATCTCCTCCCATGAGGGCGACCTTTTTGTCATTGCCAGCCCGCCTAAGGCGTGCATGGCAATATTGTTTTTAAGACTATGGAATTATACAAAAACTTTACAATCATATTCTTTCCCTTTATAATTTCTTTTTACTATCCCATTCAAGGAGGCGAGTGCATTGGAGGAAATCCTCAAGCTTCTGGAGCAGGATGCTCGTCTTTCCCCTGAAGAAATCGCTGCCCTCACGGGAAAGGATGCTGAAGAAGTAAAAAGGATAATCAAAGAGTGCGAGGAGAAAAAGATTATCCGCCGCTATAAGGCGATTATAGATTGGGAAAAAGCGGGAAAGGAGAGAGTCTTCGCCTTCATTGATATAAAGGTCATTCCCAGCAGGGGTGTGGGATTTGATGAAATAGCGAAAAGGATATATCGCTTTCCCGAAGTCCACTCCGTCTACCTCGTCTCTGGTAGAAGCGATTTGAAGATAGTGGTTGAGGGGAAAGATTTAAAGGAAGTGGCTCTCTTCGTCGCGAACAAGCTCGCAACCATTGAGGGCGTCACCTCAACTGAGACCCATTTTCTCCTCAAAAAATATAAAGACGACAGGGAGATATTCGTTGAGGAGAAACCAAATAAGAGATTAGCTGTCTCGCCATGAAGATATCCAAAATCATAAAAGCGATTCCTCCCTCCGGCATAAGGAAATTCTTTGACCTCGCCTCCCACATGGAGGATATCATCTCCCTCGGCGTGGGCGAACCTGATTTCCCCACTCCCTGGCATATCCGAGAAGCAGGAATTTATGCTTTGGAAAACGGAAACACAACTTACACCTCCAATTGGGGAATCCTGGAGCTGAGGGAAGCGATAAGCGAACATCTCTACAAGCTTTACAAAATCCTCTATGACCCCGAAGGCGAGATTTTAATCACCACTGGCTCAAGCGAGGCATTGGACCTCGCCATCAGAGCCATTATAGAGCCAGGGGATGAGGTAATTATCCATCAACCTTCCTATGTCTCCTATCTTCCCTGCGTTATCCTCGCAGGTGGTGTTCCGAAAATCCTTCCCACTTATCCCCAGGAGGAATTCAAAATCAATCCCCAAAGATTGAAGGAAATGATAACAAATCGCACAAAAGCCATCATCTTGAACTACCCCAACAACCCTACAGGAGCGATAATGGATAGAGATACCCTCTTGGAAATAGCGGAGATTGTGGATAAATATGACCTCATCGTGATATCCGATGAGATATATGACCGTCTTGTCTATGATGGGAAATTCACCAGCTTCGCCTCCCTTCCGAATATGAAAGAGAGGACGATTCTTATAAATGGCTTTTCAAAAGCTTATGCAATGACCGGCTGGCGTTTGGGATATGCGGCAGGAAACAGGGAGATTGTTGAGGCGATGATGAAAATCCATCAATACACAATGCTCTGCGCCCCCACAGTCGCCCAATTCGCCGCTCTTGAGGCTTTGAAGTTGGAGGAAGAAGTGGAGAAGATGAGGGATTCCTATAATCAAAGAAGGCGCTTCTTCTACCATGGTCTGAAGGAGATAGGTTTTGATGTGGTGGAGCCGAAGGGCGCCTTTTATATATTTCCTTCAGTCAAGAAATTCGGTCTATCCTGTGAGGAGTTCGCCGAACGGCTCCTGCGGGAGAAAAGGGTAGTGGTCATCCCGGGCTCGGTTTTCGGGGAATGTGGGGAAGGCTTCATAAGATGTACTTATGCCTCCTCCCTCTCCGATTTGAAGGAAGCATTGAGAAGGATGGGCGAATTCGTCTCTTCATTAACCCCATCCCCAGTTCTTAAAGAACATGGAAGTAATACTTAGGGAAAGCAGTTCTATTTTAAATCAAAGCTCGGGAGGAAGTTTCTTCACCCTAAATCCTTATGTAGGTTGCTTTCACAACTGCGTTTACTGCTATTCCGTCTACATCTCCCGCTGGAGGCATAGGAAAATTGAGGAATGGGGGAATTGGGTCGAGGTAAAGCTGAACGCCCCCCAAGTATTGAGAAAGGAAATCAGAAAATATAAAACCGGGGATATCTTCATATCAACTGTTTGCGATGCCTACCAGCCAATTGAGGAACTCTATCAAATAACAAGGGGCTGTCTACAAATCATAGCTGAGAGCGATTTCTCCCTCTTTCTCCTCACCAAATCGGAAAAGATTTTGCGTGATATAGATATCTTGGAGAAAATCCCCAAGCTCAAGGTCAGCTTCTCCATTACCGCCTTCAATGACGAGATAGCGAGGATATTTGAGCCTCGCTCCTCTCCTCCCTCACACCGACTGCGAGCTGGCTTGAAATTGAAAGAGAGGGGAATAGAGACGGGAATCCTTATCAATCCGATTCTCCCTTATTTCACCGAGCGAGAGCTTGAATCTATGGTGGATGAGGCTGAAAGGCTCGGATTTGATTTCGTAGGCTTTGATACACTCCATTATATTGATAGCTTCGTGGGAGGGAGGATAAAGGAGATATATCGGAAATTCGGCAAGGAGGCAATGGAGAGATTAAATTACGCCAAGGGAATCGGGTATGAGAGCGAGTTAAGGGAGAGGATAAGGGAGATTATGAAGGGCAAAAGGATTAGATGCGATATTAGCTTCTAAAGGAGGATGAGAGATATGAGGTTTATGAATATTGACGATGCCAGCTGGGTTACAGATTTCCTCAATAAGAAGCTCTATTTAGACAGCTTCACTTATGAGCAAGTGAGGATGAGGGTTTTTGAGGACCCTGCTTATACTCCTTCCCTGAACATCGTAGAGGATGGGAAGGCAGTCATCTTGGGAGCTAAGCGAGGTGAGACTGCTTACATAAAGGCGATAGCTTGCGAGGAGGGGTATGGAAGCATAATTTTGAGGGAATGGGAAAAACACGCCCAAGTAATGGGAGCCAAGGAGGCGCAGGTTGGAGGCGGGCTTTGGTATTTCTTCCCCGGCTTGGACCCACGCTATACCCAGGCATTCTGCTTCTTCCAGAAGAAAGGCTATAGAAAGGTGGGTGAAGCGGTTGATATGTTCCTTGATTTAGAGGATTTCCAACACAATGACCAAGATATTCCGGGCGTGGTTATTAGGAGGTTGGAGGAAAAAGATAAAGAGGAGCTGAGGAAATTTATGCTCGCCAACTTCTCCATCAATTGGCTGGAGGAAACGATGGCTGCCTACAAGAACAATCCCATCTCCTGCCACATAGGGGAGATAGATGGGAAAATCGTCGCCTTCGCCGCCTATGAGGTTACAAATCCAGGCTTTTTCGGACCAACGGGAACCAGAGAGGATATGAGAAGGAGGGGAATCGGTAGCGAGCTGTTGAGGAGAAGCTTGAGGGATTTGAAGGAGTTGGGATATAAGAGGGCAATAATCCCTTGGGTTGGACCGATTTGCTTTTATTGGAAGGCTGTGGGTGCTCAAATCCTGCGTGTTTATTGGACTCTCAAAAAGGAACTTCCGCCCTCGGCGGAGGAAATTGAAAGAGAGAGGGAAACGCAAAAAGCAATCAGCGATATGCAGAGGACTATCAATTTAATAGTTAGTTAAAAAGGAGGTTGATTTTTATCTATGAAGGTAAAGAGAGCACTTGTGAGCGTTTATGATAAGACGGGAATACTTGAATTCGTCTCCTCTCTCCTGAGTATGGGAGTAGAGGTAATTTGCACGGAGGGGACAGCCGCTTATCTGAAACAGCAGGGGCTGACAGTTAAGGAAGTGGGGGAACTCACTGGCTTCCCATCCCTTCTTTTCGGCAGAGTTAAGACCCTCCATCCCAACATCTTCGCTCCTATCCTGGCGAAGAGGGAGGAAGAAAGCTTGAATGAGTTGAGGGAGATGAATCTTGAGCCCATAGACCTCGTCTGCGTCAATCTTTACCCATTTGAGGAAATAATAAAGAAAGCCCCTTCTTTAGATGAGGCTTTGGAGATGATTGATATAGGAGGGGTTGCCCTATTGAGAGCGGGAGGTAAGAATTTTCCTTTCGTTGCTGTCATCTGCGACCCTGCTGATTATCCCTTGGTGCTTGAGGAATTGAAGCAAAATGCCCTTTCCCTTTCCGAGGAAACCCTACGCAATCTCGCCATAAAAGCCTTTCGTAGAACTGCCCTTTATGATTTGAGCATATGGCAATACCTATCCCAATTTGAGGAAGAGGCTTTCCCTCCCATCTACCAGCTTCCGGTTGAGAGAGTTCAAAATCTTCGTTATGGAGAGAATCCCCATCAGAGCTCCGCTTTCTATCGCTTCCTTCCACCCTTCTCCCTTGGCGGACTTCGCCAGCTTGGAGGAAAGGAGCTCTCTTTCAATAATATCCTTGATATTGATGGGGCAATGAGGCTGGCGGAGGAATTTGAGGAGCCCTGCGCCGTCGTCGTTAAACACACAAGCCCCTGTGGAGTGAGCATTGATGAGGATATACTTCAAGCATATATAAAGGCGAGGGAGGCGGATGCAGAATCGGCCTTCGGGGGAGTTGTAGCGGTGAATAGGGAAGTGGATGAGAGATTGGCGGAGGAAATAGCCTCAACATTTATTGAAGTTGTCGTTGCTCCTTCCTTCACGGATAAAGCGATTGAGATTTTGAAGCAAAGGAGAAGGAATCTTCGCCTGGTGAGGGTAGAGATGGGAAAGAGGAATTGGTGGGATATAAGAGGAGTGAAAGGAGGCATTCTTTTACAGGAAGGGGATGAATTGACATATAAGCCAGAGGAGCTGAGGGTAGTGACGGAGAAGGAGCCGACGGCGGAGGAGATGGAGGATTTATTGTTTGCCTTCATAGTTTGCAAATATGTGAAGTCAAATGCGATAGTTGTTGCGAAGGGGAAGACAACGCTTGGGATAGGGGGAGGACAGCCGAGCAGGGTAAGGTCGGCGAGGATAGCGCTTGAGATGGCAGGGGAAAGGTCGAGAGGAGCTGTTCTGGCTTCAGATGGCTTTTTCCCTTTTCCCGATTCCGTGGAATTGGCGGGAAGGTATGGGATAAGGGCGATAATTCAGCCGGGAGGTTCAGTGAGGGATGGGGAAGTGATTGCGAAGGCAAACGAGCTCGGCATAGCGATGGTCTTCACATCCATACGGCATTTCAGGCATTAGGATGGAATTTTGCCATTGCGAGGAGCGAAGCTCTTTTTGTCATTGTGAGGGCTCCCGACGGGAGACCGTAGCAATCTTTCTTTAGAGGTCTTTTAAAAACATTGACAAATATTTTCTTTTGCTTTAAAAATTAAAAAATTATATTGACGGAACTTGAAAGCGATGTATAATAATATATATGGAACAAAAAATGGCTTTTCGTAGTCTAAATTCCAAAAAGAAAGGAGGTGGATAGAAATGACGAAGAGAAACAGGAAAGGCTTCACACTGGTGGAGATGATGATAGTCGTGCTCATCATCGGCATTCTCATCGCCATCGCCCTCCCCAACTTCCTGAGGGCAAGAGAGAATGCCAGGCTGAGAGCTTGCGTAGCGAATATGAAGCAGATACAGTCAGCGATAGAGCAATGGGGCATGGAGACAAAGGCTTCCGGCGATACAGCGGTCCCAACCGACCTCAATGCATACAATAACTGGCTCAAAACAATCCCTACATGCCCGAGCGGTGGAATATACACCATTACTGGTACTCTTAACACCTACACCATTACATGCAATGTCCATGGAGAGCTGACCGCTGCTATGAACAGCCTCTAACCACCAGCGTCTGAAGGAGGGTGGGGTTCCCCTTGGGGGGGAGCCCCACCTCCCCATATTGAAGGGAAATGATGAAAATGAATATCAAGGGATTCACATTAATTGAAGCCGTCGTTGCTATGTTATTGGCGGCTCTATTAGTTCTTATATTTTCTGCCGCTTTTCCAAGTGGGCAGGCAATCATCCAAAAAGGTGAATTAGTTAGCATAGCGACCGATATAGCACAAGGGAAAATGGAGGAATTGAGAAAGGCAGGCTATAATTCCTTGACCTTTGGCACACAGACATTCCAAGTGAGCCAATTGCCGAATGGGCAGGGAGAAATAATCATATCCCCTTATCCAACCCCCACATCCCCCAATTTAGCAAAGGTAGATATAGTTATAAGCTGGCAAGGAACGGAAAGGACAAGTGGAAATGTTAAAATATCGTCCCTCATTTCTTTATACTACTAAGAGAAAAGGGCTAACCATTATTGAGGCGCTCGTCGTCTCCCTCATCATAGTCCTCGTAATTCTCTCCGCATGGAGCCTCTATCTCCTCGCATTGCGAGGCAGGGAATGGGGAGAGAAAAAAGCAGGCGCTGAGAGGAAAGCGAGATTGGCGATGGAATGGATTTTGCGAGATATAAGAACGGCGATGGATATAGAGCTTCCTCAAGAAGGAGATTCTTCCATTACACTTTATCTGCCGATGATGGATTCCAACGGCAACATCCTTCTCCCAACGGTTAGAGACCCAGAGCCCGTTATTTATTATCTATCAAACGATGGAAAAATCATCCGCCAGAAGGGGACGGAAACGAGAACGATTACCGATGGGATAGATTCTCTCTCCTTTTATTTGGAGGGAAATTTGGACAGAGTGAAAGTGGAAATCTCAGCGAGAGAAGGTGAACAGGTATGCTCATTGGAAGCAAAGGCTTGGGCGAGAAATTGAGGAACAGGAAAGGGGTGGCTTTTATAACTGTGCTAATTCTCATATTGCTGCTCGCTATCGTTAGCGTATTCTTTTTGAGCTTCGCTGTTCAGGCTCTCCATTCCTCCACAAGAACTTCCCAAATGACGGTTGCCCTCCAGCTCGCAGATGCCGGAGTGAGCAAGTGCCTTTGGGCTTTAGCAAACAACTATAATGGATCAGCTCAAACTCTCCGCTCCACTGGGCAATACTCCGAAGACCCCTCAGCCGACCCAAGCGATAGGTTTGATATCGGCTATTTCAAGTTCACGGTTAACATCCTCAATCCCTCTGAGCCTGAACCCGGTCCCTATTATGCGGAAGTTATCTCCGAGGGTTTTTCCACTACAGGAGAGAAAAGGACCGTTAGGGCGTTAATCCGGCTTTCTTGGAGCCTTCAACGCTCAAGAATCTTTGATTTCGCTATATTTAGCAATAGGGACATTGAATTAGTCGGAAGCAGCTGGGTAAAGGGAGAGATGGGGGGAAACGGAGACATTCTCTTTACCGGGACGGCGGATGTTTACACCCTAACTATATCTTTGAAGACAGTCAATCCCATTCCCTCTAATGCTGAATGGGTGACGGTGCAAGGGCTTCAGGTTCCCAAATACATAGACTACGATGGAAACGGCGTAGTTGAAACACCCTACGCAATAGATACCAATCTTGATGGCGTAGTAGATGATGTGGTTAAGGACCAAAATGGCGTTCCTTTACTCTATGATAGCGATGGGGATGAAAGGGTTGACAGCGTGCAAAGCTCGGGTCCTTTTATATATTATGTTGATACAAATGGGGATAATATTGCTGATTCGCCCTCGGGAAATGTCTCCGCGGGAGGGAATGTAACTTATGGTGGAGACAATCAAATAGATGGCAAGGTTTTGGAGAACCAACCAAAGATACCTCTTCCTGATATAGATTTAAATTATTATCGCTCCATCGCAACCCAATATTATCCCGGTGATAAAACCTTTTCAGGGAATTTCACGATAAATGGGGTAATTTTCGTTGAGGGAAAAGCGAGCGTATCGGGAACAGTGAGTGGGCAGGGGTTGATAGTTGCTGTGGAAGGAATATCTGTAACAGGGGATGTAGTATATCAATCGGGAGATGATTTCTTAGCATTAATAACCCCGGGACAACTGAAAGTGGCAGGGAATGTTAGGATTGATGGCCTGCTATACTCCCACAATGTTGAGTTGCCGACAGAGGTTGACCTTTTAGGTAATGTGCAGATAAACGGAGCAGTGATAGGAGACGAAATAATAACGAAGGGGAATGTGCAAATAACTTATGACCCCCGCATAAGGGAGATTAATCTTCCACTTCCCGGCGAGACGATAGCCCATCCCATCTACTTCCTTGCATGGCAGGAAAAATGAAAGGTTACATAGACGAAAGGAAGCCCGTGGCAATCACCTCCACTGTCATTGCGAGGGCCCCTACAAGGAGCCCGTGGCAATCTCTTTTTAAGAACACGGAAAGGAGATTACTTCGCTTTTGCTCGCCATGACAAAAAGCGATTTAGCTTTAGATAAAAATTTCACTTGCGTGGAAATCTATTTTATAATACAATAGAACAAAAATATGTATACAGGAATAGATTTAGGCTCTCGTTATATCAGAGCAGTTGAGCTGGATGCCCGAGGGGAGAAGATAAATCTCCTTCGGGCGGCCATAGCTCCCACTCCTGAAGGAGCAATTGAGGAGGGAAGGATAAGGGATTTGGATAAATTAGCCGTTGCGCTTGACAAATTGCTCAGCGCTGAGCAATTTGTAGCGGATAGAATTGCGATGTCCGTTTTCAATCCCCTCGTCCTTGTCCGCAGGACGAGGATTCCCCTTATGCCTGAAGGTCAATTGAAAAGAACCTTGCTATGGGAGGCTAAATCCCTCATCTCTTTCCCACCAGAGGATGCAACCATAGAATATCAAGTCATCTCTCCTCCCGAGGGCGAACAGCAGCAGGTGGATGTCATCTTCGCCGTCGTCCCTACAGCTATGATTGAGGAGAGAGTAATACTTGCCGAAAGATTGCGATTGGAGCTCACAGCCTTAGATGTAGAGCCATTCGCCATTCAAAGAGCCCTCGTTGACATATCGGAGGTAAGGAGAGGAGAAAACTTAGCAATCCTACATACGGGTGGTTCATACTCCACGATGCTTATAGTTGAAAAGGGCAAGTTCACTCTTACAAGGGCTCTTCCAGCGACGAAAGAGAGAAAAGAAGAGGATAGGGATAGGTTGATGCGAGAGGTGAGGAGGTTCTTGGATTTCTATCGCGCCCAATATGGGGAAGAAAGTGGGGGAGGAGAAGTCGTGAATCGGCTGATAGTTTCTGGGAGCAGGCAAGATTTAGCTGAATTCTCTGAGTATTTGGGCAAATCTCTGGGCATCCCTTGTGAAGTTGCCTCAATTGAAAGGGAACAATTTGACGCAAGAAGCAAAGAGACAGCACTAAATAACCTCCTATCCTCATACCCTCTCTTCGTTGTAGCTTTCGGCTTAGCTATGAGGGAAAGAATAGCAATCCTTGAGGGGGTAGCGGAATGAAGGAGAGGAGATTCGTCCTCATAAATCTCGTCGCGGAAAGGAAGAGAAGAGAGAGACTAATAGAGAAGAGAGGAAGACAAATGATTTGGGCTTGTGTCTTCCTTTTCGCGGTCATTATCTTTTACCTCTTTTATACCTCCATCCGGATATATACCCTCCAAGGCGACTTAAGGGAAATTCAAACCAAGATTGAGGGATTTACTCCTCTTCTTCGGCATGCTGAAGAGCTTCAGAGAGAAATAGATTCTCTTAATCCCCGCATACAGTTTATTCAAGGCTTGCGACAGGGGATTTTTTATTTGCAGGGAATTTCACTGGAAATTCAAAGGCTTCTCCCCTCAGATTGCTGGCTTGATAGCCTCTCCTTCTCTCCACTCCAAACCAGCGCCATTCAAATACAGGTAAATGGAAAAGCTTTGAGCTACAGCAGTGTGGGGAATTTCATCCTGAGGCTACAAAGCACGAATCGCTATCAAAACACGAATCTAAAATCAGCGAACTTAACGAAGATAGGTGAAAGGAATGTCGTTCAATATCAGATAGAGCTTCAAGCTCCCCTGCAAGGGGGTGGGACGAAATGAAAATTCCCGTGATAAGGGTAACACGTAGAACTTTAAGGATAATCATCCTCATTTTTGTTGTGGAATTCCTCTTATTGTCTTTCATCGTGTATATTCAGCAGAGAAATATGGGTTATTTGAAGACACAAATAAAACAAAGAACAAGTGAGTTAGAGGGCTATTATGCTATTTATAATAAAATACCCCAATTGGAAGAGACTTTGAGCTCCCTGAGAACGCAAATGAAGGAGATAGAGTGGGAGCTTCCCAAACCGGCTTATGTTCCCACTTTCCTAATGGAAATTGAGAACTGGGCTAAGGTTTGCAATGTAAAGATAACCAACATATCACCTCAAGCAGCACCTTCTCAACCACCCCCCAAAAAGGAGGCGCCCGAGGAAACCGCAAAGCGGGGTGCCTACAGAGAGGAAGCGAAACCAAAGGAGACCACGGAGCCCAGCCCTTATGAGACGATTTCCTTGAATCTGCAAGTTGAGGGAAATTTCTACGCCATCAATAAATTCCTTGACGGTTTTCGCCGTTCCCCCAAGGCTATTTCGCTTTCCAAGCTTGATATAACCACCCAACAAAGGGAGGGAGGAGCACCTATATTGAGGGTTTCTATGTTTCTGAATATGGCTGTCCTGGCGGGTGAGAGGAAATGAAGAATAGAACGAAGATTATCTTGCTCGTTGTTTTGGCAATCGTCTTAGTCGGGCTTCTCTATCGCTCAATTACTATGTTAAAAGGAGTCACCCCCTCGCCCAAACCTGCCGGAGTGAAAAAAGTAGGTGGTGCAGCGCCAACAACAAGTCCAGAAACAGCTCAACCTGCCCCCACATCTATTCCACCTCAAACAATGGCGAACCTATCCCTTGCCCTCCCACCTCGCAATCCCTTCGTCCCCTTGGTTTCCGAAAAGGCACCGACCCCTAAGAAACCATCTGCAACCACTCAACCTCCCAAGCTTCCCGCACCGGTGATTGTTCAGGGGCAGGTTCAAGGTCAACCAACCTCCACTGAAGCTATCAAAAGCGTTGTCCTTTCGGGAACTGTTGTGGGTCCGAGAAGTTTAGCGATTATAAAAGTGGGTGAGAAGAGCCTGCTTGTAAGAGAGGGAGAAAAGATTGATGGGTATAAGTTAAGGAAGGTAGAAAGAAGAAAAATTATAATTGAGGGAGCGGAAGGAAACATCATTTTGGAAGGAGGAAGGCCCGAATGAAGAGACACCTGTTGTTGATTATTTCCGTTTTCGTCTTTGGGCTTCTCTTTGCCGATAATTCAATTACCGGGTTATCACTTGAGCAGAGGAAGGATATCCTTTGCGTCAACATCTCGGGGAAGATTCCCCAAAATTACAAAGTGGTGGAAATGAGCGCCCCATTTAGAATTGTGATAGATTTCCCCGAGACGATTTATAAGGAAGCCACACGATTGGAAAAGCCCCTATTTTATCCCGTTGACGAAATCAGGCTCGCCCAGTTCAAACAATCCCCTCCAATAGCTCGCTTAGTCGTTCAAATGGCGGAGAAAACTTCATATTATGTAGTGCAGGAAGATAATAAGCTGAGGCTTTTGATTAAGGGGCGGGAGAAACCCCAAACGGAGGCTCCTGAGAAGAAAAGAACAAGGGACAATTTTCCCATTTTACCTGTTCCTACCGCCAAACTGGACAACAGTCAAGATGACCCTAAGCCGGATAACAGCGATGTTAAACATACAATTTCCTATGACAATGGTTTGATATCAATTGATTTCCTCAAGACTGACATAAGGGATGTCTTCAAGTCATTGACAATGCAAACGGGGATAAATTTCTTCTTGTCCTCGGAGGTCAAAGGGGAGGTAACGCTGACGGCTGAGAATATAAAGGTTGAGGATGCAATAGAGATGATTTGTAAACTGAATAATCTCGTGTTTAAGAAGGAAAAAGCAGGATATATAATCGCTACCCCTCAGGAGATGGAAAGGCTTTCCCCCGTTCCCACCATAACTACAACCATTCCCCTCAAGTTCGCCAAGCCCTCCGATATTCAGCCTGTGCTGGAGAAAGTTTTCCCTAAAGGGAAGTTTCAAGTGGTTGGAAATGCCATTGCTGCAACTGTCCCTGTAGAAGAATTGCAAAGTGTTTCCAAGTTCATCTCTGATTTGGACACAGCACAAGCTCCTCCTGAGAAGGAAAAGGAAGTTACAGAGGTAATCAGGCTTTCCTATTTAGATGTGGACGATGCAATAGAGATGCTGAAGAACCTTTATCCGGAGGTGAAAGCTGCCAAGGCGCCGGGCCAAGCCTTCACCGCTTTCGCCGCTATGGCTGGCGGATATGGGATGGGGGGATATGGTATGGGAGGATATGGGGGGCTTGGCGGTTTGGGCGCTGGAACAACAACGGGGACAACCGGGGTAGGCGGTCTCGGCGGTTTGGGTATGGGTTATGGAGCTGGTATGGGGATGGGTTATTCGCCGGCGATGTTTCAGCAGAAACCCGATAAACTCGTCCTTAGTGGACCGGAAAGCATCGTAAACAAAGCTAAGGAAACTTTAAAGAAATTGGATATTCCCCCCAAGCAAATCCACATTCAAGTGAGGATTACGGATATAAGCGAGGATGCGGCAAAACAAATCGGAATAGAATGGGGCTTCCCAATTTCTCAAACCTTTACGGAATCTGCCAGTGAAGGGTTGAAAATAGGAAGAATTGATAGAAGCCCATTGCAGGTTGCCGCTCAACTTGATGCCATACTTTCAAGCGGGAAGGGAATCCAGCTTGCTAATCCAAGCTTGGCTTTAATTGATGGAAGGGGAGCAAATATATTGGTTGGAGAAAGGATTATGTATACAAAAAGGACAGGCATTACTCCCCTGGGTATGCCCATTTATGAGATCGCTGAGGAACAGGTCGGCGTTATATTAAGGCTTAACGCGAAGATAGCCGAGGATAACTCTATAACCCTCTATGTCAGACCGGAAATCAGCTATCTCATAGGAATGACCGGTCCGGAAAACCTCCCCCAAATAGCCACTCGCCAGGCGGAAACAGTGCTGAGGCTGAAAAGTGGAGAAAGCATCGTGTTAGGAGGGCTTTTGCAGGAGAAGGATTTAGAACAGATGAGGAAAGTTCCCCTCCTCGCCGACCTACCTTTCTTTGGTAATCTCTTCCGATGGAGGAGCAAGACAAAGACGCATAGCGAGATACTCATATTCATAACAGCTTCAGTTATTGAGTAAGGATATTGTGAGACCTTGAGATAGTAAAACGAGAAAATGAATGCGAGGCTTTCCCACATTGCCTACAACTCGTTCAAAGCATTTACAAATTTTTAGAAAATTCATTTTATGCCTTATACCTAAAAGCTCGCCTTTGGATTTTATTTGAGCAACGAAACCCGCGTTTACACACTTTATTTAATTTGTTAATCCGAGAATTTTAGTTATAATTTTATTTCAATATGCTTGAAACTCTCAAAGCAGATATAAGAGCGGTTTTTGAGAGAGACCCAGCGGCGAGGAACATCTGGGAGGTCCTCACTTATCCCGGGCTCTGGGCGATAATATTTCATCGCATCGCTCATCTTTTTTGGGAGGCAAATCTCCGCTTCCTCGCCCGTCTAATATCACAAATCAGCAGACTCCTCACGGGAATAGAAATCCATCCAGGGGCGAAAATCGGAAAGGGTTTCTTTATAGACCATGGGATGGGAGTGGTTATCGGTGAGACGACCATTATAGGTAATAATGTTACGCTCTATCAGGGAGTGACGCTGGGGGGAACAGGAAAGGAAAAGGGCAAGCGCCATCCTACGATAGATGATGATGTCGTTATAGGAGCTGAGGCTGTTCTTTTGGGTCCGATTTATGTCGGCAAGGGAGCGAGAATCGGGGCGGGCTCGGTTGTCTTGAAATCCGTTCCCCCTAACTGCACCGTAGTGGGCGTTCCCGCTCGCATCGTTCGGAGAGAGGGAAAAAGAATCCCTCCACTTGAACACGCTCGTGTCGGCGACCCTCTTGATGAATACTTGAAAGAGATCAATAGACGTCTCTCCCTGTTAGAGGAAAGGATAAGGGAGTTAGAAGCAAGACAAAATGGCTAAGGTCCTCGTGGCAATGAGCGGTGGGGTGGATTCTTCCCTCTCAGCCTATCTCCTTCTCCAACAGGGGTATGAAGTGATTGGGGCGACAATGAACTTCCTTGCTACCCCATCGCCTTCTATAAAAGACGCAAAAACCGTAGCGGAACAGCTTGGCATGCCACACTATGTCTTCAATCTTCAAGAGGAGTTTCATAGGGAAGTTCTCCAACCATTTCTTCTTGGATACAGCAAGGGAGTAACGCCCAATCCCTGTGTCCTTTGCAATAGAATGATTAAGTTTGGGGTCCTTTGGGAAAAAGCTGAGGAGCTCGGCTGTTCTTATATCGCTACTGGTCATTATGCGAGGATATCCACAGATGAAAGAGGAAGGAAAATCCTGCTGAAGGGAAGGGCTAAAAAAGAGCAGTCTTATTTCCTTTATAGCATCAAGGCTGAGCTTCTTGATAAGATAATCTTTCCTCTGGGAGATTGGGACAAGGAAATGGTGAGGGAGAAAGCGAGGGAGATAGGGCTCGCGGTGGCTGATAAGGAGGAGAGCAAAGACCTCTGCTTCGTCAGAGGAGATTATCGCGATTTGTTGAGGAAACATTTCCCGGATGCCTTCAAAGAGGGAACGATTATGGATAGTGAGGGAAGATTTCTTGGATTACATAAGGGGATTGCCAATTATACGATTGGGCAGAGGGAGGGATTGGGCGTAGCCTTGGGCGAACGCTATTATGTTAAGGAGATAAGGGCTGAAGAAAACATCATCGTGGTGGGAAGGGAGGAGGAAATTGAGGCAAGTGAAATCTGGGCTGGCGAGCTAAATTGGCTCACCGAGCCACCAGAAGAGGGAGAAATAGTTGGAGCGAAGATAAGATATGGTTCTCCCGAGAAGCCTGCCAAAATCTTCTGGGATGGCGAGCTTTTAAGGGTTGAATTTTTGGAGCCCGTAAGGGCTCCCGCCCTCGGTCAATCTGTGGTTTTATATAGAGATGAAATAGTTCTTGGAGGAGGTATAATATGCAGAATATCTTGGCTGAGATAGAGAGACTCAAAAGGGAGAGGAAAGCTATAATCCTCGCCCACAATTATCAACCCCCAGAGGTGCAGGATATAGCCGATTTCGCCGCCGATTCACTTGAATTGGCGAGGTACAGTATGGATATAGATGCTAAGGTAATAGTGCTTTGCGGAGTGCGATTTATGGCGGAGATGGCGCATATCCTGAATCCCGAAAAGATAGTCCTCCTACCGGATGAAGGAGCTGGCTGCCCGCTGGCTGATAGCATCACCCCTGAGGATGTGAGGAGATTGAGGGAAGAATATCCGGATGCTATATTTCTTGCTTATGTGAATACATCTGCGGCGGTCAAGGCGGAATGCGATATCTGTTATACCTCAGCTAATATCCTTGAGGTTATTCGGAAGCTGCCAGCGGATAGAAGGTTGGTGGTTCTTCCCGATAGGCATCTCGCGAGCTGGGCGAGAAGGAAGACGGGAAGAGATATAATCATCTGGCAAGGCGAATGTCCAGTTCATCAAGCGATTAAGGAGGAGGATGTATTGAGGGTTAAAAAGGAGCATCCCGATTCCGCTTTAATGGTGCACCCTGAATGCAAGGAGGAGGTCATTCGCTGGGCGGAATTAGTTGGTGGGACGGGAAAGATGCTTCGTTTTGCCAAGGAGAGCAATTATCAAAGCTATATCGTGGGGACGGAGAGGGATATGTGTCATAGATTGAAAAGGGAGGTGTCCGAAAAAATCTTCTTGCCGGCGAACGAGGAAGCTGTTTGTCAGGATATGAAGAAAATCAGTTTGGAGAAAGTCCTCCGCTCTCTTCAAACTCTAAGCTATAAAATAGAACTGGATGAAAGCATAAGAGAGAGGGCAAGGAAAACGATAGAAAGGATGTTCTCCCTCTGAATCCAGAATCTAAAAATACATAACTTCTTTCTTAAAAGACATTTCGTCATTGAGAGCTGACCCTCTCTGTCATTGCGAGGAGCGAAGCAACGAAGCAATCTCGTATTTAATGGCAGTGAACGAGTTGGGCGCTTACCAATAAGACTTTTAATAATAACCGTTCATTTTTTTATTGACAAAGCAACAGGATGTATTACAATAATTGAAAATGAATAGGAAAAGCTTTGAGGAATTATTAATTGAGGAAGGCTTAATCAGCAGGGAAAAGCTGGAGGAGATTTTGAATGAATATCGCAAGACGAAAAATGTCCTCCCTTTTCCCGACTACCTTGTTAGCTCAGGTTATATAACTGATAAACAGAAAGTCCAGATTCTCGCTAAGCAATGGGGGGTGCCATTTGTGGACCTGAATCAATCCCCTCCAACCGAAGATGTTGTTCGCCTATTGCCCCGGGACCTCGCTTTTAGATTGACCGCCATACCCCTTCGCTTGGAGGGAGATGGGAAATTGTTAGTCGCAATGAAAAATCCCCTTGATGTCTTCGCTATAGACCAAATGAGACTGATTACAGGATTTGATATAGAGCCTTTAATGGCAGTTGGTGAGGAGATAGAACATTTTTTGAAGGAGCTTTACCCTCCCTCTTTTCCCGTGAAGGAAACGGTAGAGAGAGCGCTCGCCACGGCTAAAACCTTAGGTATGGATACCGGTATTTCCGAAGAAGTAGAAGAGGTTAGCCCTGAAAGGCTACAGCAAATGGCAGAGGAAGCTCCAGTGGTCGGATTAGCCAATCTGATTGTTACCCAAGCGATAGGTGAGAGAGCAAGCGATATCCATGTGGAACCTCAAGAGGATAGAGTTAGGGTAAGATATAGAATTGATGGCGTTCTGCGTGAGGCTCTGTCCCTGCCCAAGGAAATCCAACCATCCCTTGTCTCTCGCTTCAAAATTATCTCTGGAATGGATATCGCGGAGAAGAGATTGCCTCAAGACGGCAGATTTTCCCTTGCATTTGAAGGAAGAACCTACGATTTCCGAGTTTCCTCCTATCCCTCGGTATTCGGGGAGAAAATCGTGATGCGAATCCTTGATAAGGCGAGCATTTTAAAAGGGATAGATAAATTGGGGATGCTTCCCCAAACTTTGGAGAGGTTTGAGAAGATAATTCGCCAACCCTGGGGAATTATCTTGGTTACTGGCCCTACAGGCTCGGGTAAATCCACGACCCTTTATTCCGTCCTCAATCGCCTCAACACGGGAGAGCAGAATATAGTAACCTTGGAGGACCCAGTTGAATATGAGCTCCCCGGAATTACACAGGCACAAGTTAACTACAAGGCGGGCTTCACCTTCTCCGAGGGATTGCGTTCCATTCTCAGGCAAGACCCTGATATCATAATGGTCGGCGAGATAAGGGATAGAGAAACCGCTCTCTTGGCTACTGAAGCGGCTTTAACTGGTCATCTCGTATTGTCCACCCTCCACACCAACGATGCTCCCAGCGCTGTAACTCGCCTTATGGATATGGGAATAGAGCCCTTCCTTATAGCCTCAACCGTTATAGGGGTCTTGGCTCAGAGGTTGGTGCGGATAATTTGTCCCCATTGTAAGGAAGCTTACGAGGTTCCAGTGGAAGTTTTGCGGAGCATTGATGTTGGCGGATACGAGGAAAAAACCTATACTTTTTATAGGGGGAAAGGTTGCGAAAAATGCAGACAAACGGGTTATATCGGGCGCACAGGCATATTTGAATTTATGGTAGTTGACGATGAGATTAGAGATTTGATACTCAAAAGGGCTCCTGCTCACGTGATTAGGGAGGCAGCTTCAAAAGCGGGAATGAAAAGCTTAAAGGAGGACGCTTTTGAGAAAGTCCTCCTGGGAATTACGAGTTGGGAGGAGTTGATCAGAGTTGTCTATACAGGATGAAGAGAGAAACCAAGAGATACAGGATATATCCAGTGTAATAATAGATGACCTTTTAAGGTTAACAGTGGAGAGGAAGGCCGCCGATTTGCATCTCACTGCAGGTCTTCCTCCGATGATAAGGGTAGATGGCGTTCTCCATCCACTTGAGTTCACCCCCCTCACTCCTCAGGATACACAAAGGCTCATCTACGACATATTAACAGAGGAGCAAATAACCACTTTTGAAACCCAAAAAGAATTGGATTTCTCCTATGGAGTAAGGGGAATAGGAAGGTTCAGAGTTAATGTATACAGGCAGAGGGGAGCGATTGCAGCTGCTGTGCGAGCAATTCCCGACAGGATACCGTCCTTTGAGGAGTTGCGCCTTCCTCCCGTTATTCAAGAAGTTGCTGAAAAAACATCGGGTCTCGTTCTGGTGACCGGTCCTACTGGTTCGGGGAAATCAACAACCTTAGCTGCGATTGTTGATTATATAAACCAGACGAGAAGTTGCCATATTATCACAATTGAACAGCCTATTGAATATCTTCACAAGCATAAAAATTCCATGGTAAACCAAAGAGAAGTAGGTATAGACACAAGTTCCTTCGCCGCGGCTCTTCGCTCGGCACTGAGAGAAGACCCCGATGTAATAATGGTGGGTGAGATGAGGGATTTGGAAACGACATCCATAGCTATCACAGCAGCCGAGACGGGACATCTCGTCCTTGCCACATTACATACCAGAAACGCTCCACAATCCATTGACCGTATAATAGATATATTTCCTCCCCATCAACAGGACCAAGTGCGCACTCAGCTTGCCGAAAGCATTGAGGCTATATTCTCGCAGAGGCTATTGCGGAAAATAGGGGGAGGGAGAATAGTTGCGGTTGAGGTTATGATAGCTACGACAGCGATAAGGAATTTGATTAGAGAAGGGAAAACATACCAAATATATGGGGTTATGGAAACAAGCGTTGGCTATGGGATGAAGACATTGGATATGGCGCTTGCCGAGCTTTATAGAGATGGCTATATCAGCTTGGACCAAGCTCTCGCTTATGCTATAGACACTGCAAATTTGGAGAGATTGATTGAGAGGAGGAGGTATTAGATATGCCTAGTTTTCGTTACGAGGCGATAGATGAAAATGGGAATGTCATAAATTGTTTGGGAAGATAAAGGAAAGGGATTTGCTTGTTTTCACCCGCCAATTTGCTACTCTTGTGCGTGCGGGTGTCCCAATCATCCGCAGCTTGGACTCGCTTCGAGACCAAACCCTTAATCCCGCGCTACGGGATATAATTCAACAAATAAGAAACGATGTTATGGGTGGAATGAGCCTTGCAGATGCTATGGCAAGGCATCCCAAGGTCTTTTCCCCCTTATATGTAAGCATGGTTAGGGTGGCGGAGGCTACGGGAAATATGGGGGATGTATTGAACAGAATAGCAAGCTTCATAGACCACGAGATGACGATAAAAGGGCGCATTAAAGGAGCTCTCATTTATCCTGCCTTGGTCTTAACCGTGGCTCTGGCGGTTTTAATCGTGCTTTTCTTCTTCGTTATGCCAACTTTCAAGGGCATATTCTCCGAAATGGGAGCAGAGCTACCAATGATTACCCGTATCGCTATGAGTTTCACGGATTGGCTCCTTCATTGGTGGTTCGCCATCCCTCTCGTGGTTTTGGCAATCTTCCTCTTTTATTATGTTTATCGGAGAATACCCTCGGGCAGATATCAAATAGACCTGTTGAAATTGAAGCTTCCCTTATTTGGACAGCTAGTTCAAAAAATGGCTCTTTCCCGCTTCGCCCGCACCTTCTCCACTCTCCTCGGTGCCGGCGTCCCTATGCTAAGGGCATTGGAAATAGTGAGAGATGTCGTGGGAAACAGCGTTTTCGCTGCCGCTGTTAGCGCCTTAAGGGAAAACGTTCGGGATGGTTACAAGCTATCCACCCCTATGGCTAACTACGACATTTTTCCATCTATGGTCGTGCAGATGGTTGATACGGGAGAGGAATCGGGAAATCTGCCCGATATGGTGGAGCAAATTGCTATCTTCTATGATGAGGAGGTTGATAGGTCAATAAAAGCCCTCCTATCCCTGATGGAACCGGTGATGATAATCTTACTCGCATGTGTCGTTGGTTTTATAGCTTTCTCCATTTACCTTCCCCTCTTCAAGATGGCAACTGTTATCCACTGAACTTTTATGAGGCTCATTCTATTCGCTCTCCTTTTCATCCTCTTTTTCCTCCTTTCCTTCACAATAATCCCTGGCGTTGATACATTCTGGCAGGTAAAAACCGGCGAGGTGATTGTTAAGCAAGGAATCCCTCATCGGGATATATTCTCTTACACCGCGCAGGGGGAAAAATGGGTCGTCCACGAGTGGCTATCGGATGTCATTTTCTATAAGATACATAAAATAGACCCCAACTTGCTCCTAATTTTCAAAGGAGTGATTATCGCTCTCGCCTTTCTGATTTTGGCTTTTATCTGTTTGGAAGAATTGGCACTTCTCCCCCTCCTCATTCTTCTCCTTTCCGCCACTGCCTCCCGCATATTCTTTGATGTCCGCCCTCAAATCTTTTCCTACCTCTTTTTCTCCCTGCTTCTTTTCCTCCTTTATAGGAAACATCTCCTCTTCATTCCTCCCGTCTTCCTTCTATGGTGCAATCTCCACAGTGGTTTCATTTTGGGCTTATTAGTCCTATTCCTTTGGACTATGGAAGCGGTTTGGAAGGGAGAGGAAAAGGGAAAATGGATTTTTCTATTTTCTCTCTCTTTTCTTTTAACCTTTATCAACCCAAACAGTTGGCACCTTTATCAGCACGCATTTGACCTCCTTGGCTGGAAGGAGGTTCAAGATGTTATAGTTGAGTGGCTCTCCCCCAATTTCCATCGCCTGGACGTTCTCCCATTCGAGGTCCTAATATTTGCTTTCTTTTTCTCCTTTATCTTTGCTCCCAATATAAGAATCATTGACCTCGCTCTTGGCGTCATCTTGGTTCACTTTTCCCTGCAAGCAGTGAGACATATTCCTCTCTTCGCCATCCTCGCCACCCCCTTGATGGTCTTCAATTTCAGAAATGTCTCCCAGGTCCTTGAGGAAAGAATGGGAAGGATAACAAAACCAATTGCTCTTCTCTTTCCCTTTCTTTTATCCCTCTCACAAGTCGCTGCCCTTCCATCCTATAAAGATATGTTCAGTGTCTTCGTCCAATACACCGAACATTTCTTCCCGTTAATAAATGTGAAGAAAATAAAACTGGAAGAGGGAAATATCTTCAATGAATATAAATGGGGAGGATATTTAATCTTTAATTGTTATCCTCAAAAGAAGGTTTTCGTTGATGGAAGGGCGGAGGTTTATAAGAGAAAGGGCGTGTTGAACGATTATTTCTTCATTTGGAATGCCTCAAGCAATTGGGAAAGCTTGAAAAAGAAATACAATATAACCCTATTTTTATTGGATAAGGAAGCTCCATTGAGTAAGGTCTTGAAAGAAAGGAAGGATTATCGCCTCATAGGGGAAGACCTCGTTTCTTATTTATTTAGATATGAACCTAAGAAGAGGTGATTAGCTTGCCGTTCGCTATCCTTTGTTCGGGTGGCGATTCGCCCGGAATGAACGCCTGCATAGAATTCGCATTTAAAAAAGCCAAAGAGAAAGGGAAAGAACTTGTCGGCGTTATTGGAGGATTTGACGGATTGGCAAAGGGAAATTTTCTCCCATTAGAGGGGAAAGTGGAGGGAATTGAAAGATGGGGAGGGACGATTTTGAGGACTTCCAGGGGGAGATATTTCGCCTCTGCTGAGGGAAGAGCTTCGCTTTTAAAAAACATCAAAGAAAACAACATAGAAGGAGTTATAGTTCTGGGTGGAGATGGGTCAATGAGAGAAGGGGTTCCCTTTCTCGCAGAGCTCGGCATTCCCACTGTGGGGATACCCTGCACGATAGATGACGATGTTCCTCTAACGAGAAGCATCGGCTTTGATACCGCTTGCAATAAAGGAATCTATCTTCTTGATTGCATCAAGGATACAGCCCTTTCCCTTCCAGAAAGGATATTCGTCTTGGAGACATTGGGAGGTCGCACTGGACATATAGCGCTTGCTGTTGCCTATGGAGGTGGAGCGGACTATGTCTGCGTGCCCGAGATCGAGTTGAATTGGGAAGAAATGATAGGGAAGATAGGGGAAAAGGCAAAGGAAAGGGGCTGGGCATTAGTTGTTGTTGCGGAGGGGGTGGGTGGGAATATGGTCGGTGAAAGATTGGAGAAGAAATTGGGGATAAGGGTGCGGATTACTGCGATTGGGCACTCCCAAAGGGGAGGAAGCCCGTCGTTTAGGGATAGGTTCTTGGCAAGGGCTTTATCAGAGGAAGCGATAGAAGCCCTTTTAGAAGGCGGATTAGCCATTATGGTTGGATGGTGGGATGAGAAAGTTGAGAGAATCCCGATAGAGAATATAAAGGAGAAGAAAAAGGAAATAGATGTGGAGAGATATCGGCTCGTTAATGGTTGAGGTATATTTTTATGAGTTATTTTGCCTCCATCGTTCCTATAAATCCGTATCATTATTGGAAGTCTCCTGAGGAGTTTCAAAATTTTACGGAATTAATCATTAATTTGACATCTCCTACCAATCTTTATATAATGTTTAACACTTATGAGGAGACCTTCTTTTTCCATTTTCACGCTCGGGTGCAAAGTCAATCAATATGAAAGCCAGCAAATCGCAAAGGAGCTTCTAAAGCTCGGTTTTGAGATGCTAAATGATGACGGGGATATTTACATCCTCAATTCCTGCGCCGTTACTCATCACGCTGAAAGGAAGGCAAGAAAAATCATTTACAAAGGGAAAAGAAAGGGGAAGAAAATAATAGTGACGGGCTGCATATCCCCGCCAATGGAGGAAAATCTTGGAAAAGACGAACAAATCCTTCTCATCCCACAAGAAAGGAAAACGGAGATTCCCAAGATTTTAATAGAGATATTCACCCCTCAACCCAGTCCCTTGAAAGAGGGAGTAGCTACTAAAAGAGCTATAGGAAGAAAGAGGGCGTATGTCGTCGTTCAAACAGGATGTGATAATTTCTGTTCATATTGTATTGTTCCCTACTTGAGGGGAAAGCCTAAAAGCAGAAATCTCCAAGAGGTCCTACAGGAGATAAGACAACTCCTTCTATTTGGATACAAGGAGATAGTCCTCTGTGGGATAAGGCTTGGCAAATACGGGAGAGACCTTGAGGATTCTACCTCTCTTTCTTCGCTTTTGAGGGAAATCTTAAACTGGGAGGGAGATTTCCGCTTCAGGCTCAGCTCAATTGAGCCTATGGATTTTGATGAAGAACTCTTGCATCTCGTTTCCCATCCAAAGCTTTGCCCCCATTTTCACATCCCTCTTCAATCGGGCTCCGATAGAATCCTCAAGCTTATGGGACGCTCCTACACTTCCTCCGATTTCCTTACCCTTGTGAAGGAGATAAGGAAGAGAGTCCCCCTCGTCAATATCACTACAGATGTGATAGTGGGATTTCCCAGCGAGAGCGAAGAGGATTTTTCCCAGACCTTGAAGGTATGTGAGGAGGTTGGTTTCGGGAAAATCCATATATTCCCCTTTTCACCTCGTCCAGGGACGAAAGCGGAGAAGTGGGACGATGTCGCTTGGGGGATAAAGAAGGAAAGGGCAAGGGTCTTGCAAGCCCTTGAGGCAAGGCTTTCCCTCTTATTCAGAATGAACTTGATAGGTGAAAAACTTTGGATTCTCTTTCAAGGTAAAAGGGGAAATTTGTGGCAGGGCATTTCCCACAATTATGTTACTTGTTATTCGGATGAGCCACCTGTAGAAGAATCCTGCTGGTGCATTTCTGAAGAGGTGTATGAAAATGGAATCAAGGTGAAATTAGAGAAAGGAGGAGAAGAGAATGGAGCGATGTGTGTTTTGTATGATAGCCAGGGGAGAGGTTGAATCCAAAAAAGTGATGGAGACGGAGGAGCTCGTCGCTTTTCACGACCTCAACCCGCAGGCACCGTTTCACATTTTGATAGTACCGAAGAAGCATATGGCGAGTTTGGATGAAGCAGAGGAAGGGGATTTGAATCTTCTCGGCAAGTTGCTTTTCGCAGTGAAGGAATTAGCGAAGAAATTCCATCTGGATGACGGCTACAGGGTAGTGATAAACACGGGAAGCGCTGGCGGGCAGGCAATAGCCCACCTCCATCTACATCTCCTTGCGGGACGCCATATGTCGTGGCCGCCTGGCTAAGATGCTTTTGCCATTCCTCTACGGACTAATCGCTTGCATCGGGAGCGTGAGTGGCTCTCTTATCGCTATGAAGGGCGGAGCAAATGAATCTTTCCTCAAAAAATTAACCGCCCTCAGCGGAGGGATGCTCATCTCCGCAGCCTTCCTTCGCATTCTTCCTGAATCCTTCCATCTTCACAGGACAGCTGGTGCGCTTTCCCTGCTTCTTTTCTTTATATTTCTTTTTGCCCTTGAGGATTTTATGATGATTCATTCATGTCCCGAATTCAGCGAGCACTGTCTTAGCCATAACATTGGCAGTCTCGCTTTCTTGGGCTTGTCCATTCATAGCTTGGTGGACGGCATAGCGGTCGGCTCCACTTTCCGCTTTTCGCCTTCCCTCGGTCTAACCGCCTCATTCGCTGTCATCTTCCACAAGTTAGGAGACGGTTTGGCGCTCTCTTCCCTCTTACTGACGGCGGGAGAGACGAGAAGGAAAACCATTCTATCCTCCATCGCTATTGCCATCGCGACGCTTTTGGGCGCTGTTATATCATATTCCCTTATAGGCTCATCTCCTCCTCCAATTCTCCTCTCCTCACTTTTAGGCATTTCTGGGGCTTCTTTCATATATGTATCAACCTCTGACCTCCTTCCTGAACTTCACAGGGAAAGGGAATGGTCTCTTTTGATTTTCCTCATCCTGGGTTTCCTTTTCATATTGTTCCTCACCACGGTCTTCCCATCTGATTGAGCGTCTATGAAACATGTTTTTTTAAAATCGCTCATCCTTTGTCTATTCATAAGTGGATGTGCCCGCTATCCAAAAGAGATGCAGACGCTTGGCGACCAAATCACCTTCCGCTTCACTCTCAAGGGTGAGATAGAGCCTTCTTATTATTACTTCGTCTTTATAAATGCAAATGGCAATTCAGCTGAGGGACCTTTCCCCATCACCTATGGTCCTCCCTGGCCCATAAACGAAAATACTTGTGCCACTGGCTATACCCACTTCATAAGATGGACGATGGGGCAATTTCTTTCCTTTATTTATGATGCGGAAACGGAAAGGGACTTGCCTTCAGACCCTCCTCCCATATACCAGATATCTCCCGATGGAAGGACTATAGAGTTCACGATAATGAGGAAATGGCTTGAGGACGCAGAGAAGATAAGCTTCAATATTGTAGCAATTGATTATAAACCAACAGACCCAGGATGGCAGGGAACGAGAAATATAGATTATCTTGACTCTGGACCTTTGGAAATCCCTCTCTACCAAAATGGCACCTACAGGGGAACGGATGCAACTGGCGATTGCATTCCACCCCTTGACATAGTCTCCTGGGAAATAGTGGTTAAATTGGCAAGTTGAGTTAACGGAATCGCCGGAAAGGGGCAAAAAGTATTTGAAACAAAGAATTGGCTTCACCATAAGCTCTCTATGGCTTACAATGACAAGAACACTTATACACCATCTTGACTTTTCATTTTTCATTTCTTATCCTTTACATTGGAGATGAGGAGTTATGAGAAGGTCATTGTTTCTATTACTTAGCCTTTTGGGGATTTTAGCCTTTCCCCAGTCGCCAATCTATCTTCTCAAGATAGACGGCGCGATTACTCCTCCGATGAGCAAATATATAATAAGGGGGATTGACGAAGCGATAGCCAATAATGCTCAAGCGGTGATTATGGAGATGGATACGCCCGGCGGTTTAGATAAGAGCATGAGGGAGGTAATCCAGAAGGAGCTCTCCTCCTACATCCCCATTATCGTCTTTGTTTCCCCACCGGGAGCAAGGGCAGCTTCAGCGGGAGCCTATATAGCTATAGCTGCGGATATAGTAGCTATGGCTCCTGGTACGAACATCGGAGCCGCCACTCCCGTGCAGTTAGGAGGAATGCCTGAAGGGCAAACAAGCACAACTATGGAGAAGAAGATTGTGAATGACGCAGCTGCCTTTATGCAGTCGCTCGCCCAGAAAAAGGGGAGAAATGTGCAATGGGCTGAGGATGCCGTGCGCAAGGCACGCTCCTCTTCAGCGGAGGAAGCGCTGAAGCTGGGGGTAATTGACCTTATAGCAAACGACTTACAAGACCTCCTCAATAAGCTGGACGGACGCGAGGTAATAAAAAACGGGGAAAAATTCGTCCTCAAGACGAAAGGAGCTCCTATCTCAAAACAGAATATGAATTGGAGGGAGAGACTTCTCCTCCTTCTCACCGACCCAAACTTCGCCTATCTCCTTCTTCTCTTGGCGACTTATGGAATAATATTTGAACTCTCCAATCCAGGAGCGATTCTCCCGGGAGTGGTGGGAGCAATAGCTCTCATACTTGCCCTTTATTCACTCGCTATCCTCCCTATCAATTGGGCAGGTTTAGCCCTTATGGTTCTTGGTATAGGTTTTCTGTTAGCGGAGGTTAAGGCGCCCACTCATGGTCTTTTAGGGATAGGGGGAGCCATCTCCTTTCTAATTGGCTCCATTATGCTTTTTGAAAATGTCGGCTATCGCAAGCTTTCCCTCGGCTTAATCCTCTCTATGACGATACTCACCACTCTCTTCTTCCTCTTCGTAGTTGCTGCTGGGATAAAGGCACAATTCCGGGCAAAGGCAGTGGGTAGGGAAGCGATTGTAGGTAGTATAGCAGAGGCGAGAAGCGACCTCAACCCAAATGGGTTGGTCTTTTTGGAAGGGGAACTTTGGCGGGCGGAGAGCACAGAGGGATTCATTGAAAAAGGAAGCAAAGTTAGAGTTGTGGCTATGAGGGGTTTAACCCTTCAAGTTAAAAAAGAAAAGGAGGTATGATATTATGTTGCAGGCTATCATTTGGGCTGTAATCATCCTGCTCATCATCATTCTACCGCAAGCGATAAGGGTAGTGAGGGAGTACGAAAGAGGTGTCATCTTTAGATTGGGAAGGTTGATAGGAGCGAAGGGTCCGGGTCTCTTTTTCCTCATCCCGATAGTGGATAAGATGGTGAAGATAGACCTTAGAGTAGTAACCCTTGATGTTCCGCGGCAGGAAATGATGACGAGGGACAATGTCCCTGTTACGGTTGATGCGGTTGTCTACTTCAGGGTCGTAAATCCCGAGGATGCGGTGTGCAAGGTGGAGAATTATATGAGGGCTACTTCCCTGATTTCTCAGACAACCTTGCGGAGCGTGGTGGGGCAATCTGAGTTAGACGACCTCCTCGCTCACAGAGATAAAATCAACCAGCAGCTTCAGTCCATCATAGATGAGCAAACCGAGCCATGGGGAATCAAGGTTACAACTGTGGAAGTAAGAGATGTCATATTGCCTGAAGGTATGAGGAGAGCAATGGCAAGGCAGGCAGAAACGGAAAGAGAGAGAAGGGCGAAGATAATCAACGCGGAAGGAGAGTTTCAAGCTGCTCAGAGGTTGAGCGAGGCGGCAGCGATATTGAGCCAGAACCCCGCTTCAATTCAGCTTCGTTTCCTTCAAACACTGTCAGATATAGCCTCCGAACACACCGCCACGGTCGTTATGCCCATCCCTATAGACCTGCTCACTCCTTTCCTTAAAAGGGGTAGCGAAGAGGAAAAGAGTTGAAATCATAATAAAGAGCAATCAAATGAGGAATGCCCTGGATAATATATAAGACGAAATCGGCTTTACGAATAGAAGTTGATAACGAGAGGCAGATTGTTTTCTTTACTTTTGCGAAAGCGAAAGAGGGAATAACGGGATTACCTCAAAAGGGGGAGAGGAGATATGAGTGGGAGAATAAAATCGTTTTTGCCCTCTCGCCAGAGGAAGCCTTTGACATAGCTCTTCAGGCGAAGGATATATTGGAAAGAAGGAAAGAAAGCCTAGAGCTGTATCATCGTCCAACGCCGAACTCCTCAAGGGAAGAGGATAAAATCCTTTCCTTCCGACCAGCTGAGACAGGCAATATCCAAGCTTTTATCTCCCTTTCCCAAGGGGAAAACAAAATCACCGTTGGTTTAAACAGGGGCGACCTTTTCCGATTAGCCACCGCCCTACCAATTTTAGTCGCACCACTCCTATTCAGCGGTAAAGAATAATTAAGCGAGAGTGTGAAGATGAGGGTTAATGTCGGAATCATCGGAGTTGGAGGAATCGCTCAGGTCCATCTATTAGCTTATACCCAAAACTCAAACATAGAAGAGATATATATCGCTGATGAAAACGAACACGCAGTCCGCTATGCTCAAGACAATTATCCAAAAATAAGGAAAGCTTATAAAGATTATAGAGAAATGATTGAAGAGGCTCCCATCCAATTTGTTGATATCTGCACCCCTCATTATCTTCATCATCCGATGGCAATCCACTCGCTGAAAGCTGGAAAGGATGTAGTGTGTGAGAAACCCATAGCGATGAACTTGAAAGAAGCAGATGAGATGATAGAAACGGCGAGAGAGACCGGACACCGGTTATTTATCTCAATGAATCAGAGGTTTATGCCATATCACAAGAGGGCGAAAAAAATAATTGACGAAGGGACAATTGGCAGACCTTTTATGGCTGTTTTCAACATAATGGGAAACGAATTTATCAGAATGAACGACCCAAACCATTGGAAAGGGAGCTGGGATAAAGCGGGAGGAGGAGCGATGATTGACACGGGTTATCACGCCATCTATACGATGTTACATTTCTTCGGCAGGCCGAAAGCTGTAGCCGCCGTCGCGAAAAGATTAGTGGTTGTGCCGGAGAACAAAGGGGATGACAATACGGTGGCAATTTTGGAGTTCGATAAGAAGGTTCTGGGGACGATAGCCATCTCTTACACGGTGTTATCCGAGGCTTGGCAGGAAACAAGGCATATCTATGGAACGGAAGGCTCTATTCATATAAAGGATGATGTTAAAGAACCACTTATATTAATTAAAGATAACAAACCAAATGTTATAGATGTAGGACCAATGGGCTCCCATCCTCACATCTTGAGCGTGAAGCTGGCACTTGACCATTTCATTGACTGTCTGCTAAAAGATAAAGAGCCAGAAGTCAAGCCAGAGGAAGCAAGAGAGGCATTGGAAGTTTGCCTTGCAATCTATGAGGCTTCAAGGAAAGGAGAAAAGGTGTATCTTGAAGAAAAGTTTAGTGTATAAGTTTAAGGAGAAAAATTTAACATTCTTTAACAGAGCTTTTCCTAATTCTCCAGGTCTTTTTTCTTTCCCGTTGACATATAGGGCTTCAAGAAAATATGCGAATTACAAAAATGATTTGACTTAGATATAGATTTTGGTATAATATTAAAAATAGATGGGGCCGTAGTTGAATGGGACAACGCCTCGCTCGCAATGAGGAGGTTGGCGGTTCGATTCCGCTCGGCTCCACCAATTTTTTATTTTACCCTGCGTAAAACATCTATCGTTACCGCCACAACTACCACACTTCCCACCACTATCTCGTGCCAGTAAGGAGAAACCTGTAATAGTATCAATGCATTATAAAGAACCGAGATTATGAATGTCCCCAATAATGTCCCGAGCATAGTTCCTTCCCCTCCCATAAGGCTTGTCCCTCCTATCACTGCGCCCGCTATTGCCTGAAGCTCGTAGGCACTGCCTACACCTGGCTGTCCCTGCCCCATATTTGCCGCTATTAGTATGCCCGACAGTCCAGCTAAAAAGGCGCTTATCATATAACACAGAATCCTTCCAGTATCCACATCTATACCCGATAATCTTGCCGCCTCAATATTCCCTCCGATCGCGTAGATTCTTCTTCCAAATGTCGTGTAGTTCATCGTAATGTGAGCGACCAGGAAAACGACTATTAAAATGATAAAGGGAATGGGCAGGTAGGGGAGTCCTTTCCTGCCAAGGAAATTGAAGGAATCGGGCAATCCCGTTACCGGCCAGCCCTTGGTAAGAGCGGAAGCTCCTCCCCTCGCCATACTCAGGGTTCCCAATGTTATGATGAAGGGAGGAACTCTAAGTTTAGTTACAAAGATGCCATGCCAAAGACCAATTAATGAGGAAATAGCTAAAGCGAAAAGGATGGCGAGCGGCACGGGAATACCTTGCTTTATGAAGAGCGCTACGATTACCCCGATGAAAGCTATGACAGAGCCAGGGGAAAGGTCTATTCCTCCCGTTATTATCACTATTGTTTCCCCTATGGAGAGAAGACCGAAGAAAGCCACCTGCCGAAGAACGCTCTCTATATTGAATGGGTTTAGGAACTTGTCGGGAGCATAAATGGATACCGCGGCGCATAGGGCTATGAAGGCGAACAATATGTTCGCTTCCCTGATGGAAAACAATTTTCTGAGAAAATTCAAAGCTTTGCTCATCTCTCTATTACCACCTCTGGAGGGAAAGCATAATTGAGAAAATGTTGCTTTATTGAAGCTTCCTCAGCGCTTCCTTTATGGATAATAAGACGATAGCGAAACTCCAGCTTCTCCCCTTTGTTCAATTTATAGTCCCCTCTATTAAGAGGGTTATTGGTGAAGTAGGAGACACCAAATGGATTAGCAGTGAAGAGACCGTAATCTCGTACATGCCAATATGTGGGATGGCGGAGATTAGAGGGATTGTCAAGCACTGCCACACCGAGCTTCTCTCCCTTTATGTATCCCCAATAATCGCACCAATGAGCCCTTTTCCCCCAAGCTTCTTTTTCGCCTATTCCTCCGAAGGAATTCTCAATTACGCCGCCCCTCTTTCCCTCCAACGCGCTCGCCACTCGTAAGGAGATTATCCCTCCTTCCTTCGTATCCCCGAATACAACATCTTCCTCACTTGCGTGGAAGGTTACGCGGAAATCAATCATTCTTATTGGCGAGGAAAGAGCATAAAAAATTATCTCTCTTTCCTCCTCCAAAACCTTCTTCCCATCTGTCCCCACCCAATCCAATAGCTCTCGCAGAGACCCTCTCACTACTCCGCTTTTTATTTCTCTGAAAAATCTATGAATCTGTCTTCCGTGTCCCTCTTCCTCGCTCCAATTATCCACTCCATTAACATCTCCATGGGCTACCCACAGGGAACGATGATGCTTATGGTCCTTGCTTTCTCCCTCCACATCCTCCATTGGATAACTCCTCGTTATAGGTATCTGCCCAGGAGCATTAAGGGGATAAAGGAAAGGACGAGGGAAATCCGCGCCAAAATGATAATTAGTAAACACTTTTCCTCCAAGGATAATTTCCACCAAATTCTCCCTCTCTTTGAGCTCCACTCTTTCCTCTGCTTCCCCTTCCACAATCTCATAAGTTCTCTCTTCCCCTTTCTCCAAGTATGGGATTATAAAGACGATTTTGCCTCCCTCTAATTGGGCTGGTAAAAGGGCTCCATTTCCCTCGTCTCTCAGCGAGAAGCTATCCGGCAAATCTTCAAAATCTCCAATTTCAACAGGGCAAAAAAGCCTTCTATGAGCACCTGCCTTCACTTTTATCCTCATCTTTCATTACCTCCTTCAGATATTTTAAGCTCTCAATAGCGCAAATCTCGGGAGAAGGCGAAACATCAAATATCTCCACTGAAACGAAGCCTTGATAATTTATGGATTTTAAAGCCCTGATTATGGGTTGAAAATCAGTTTCGCCAAATCCGGGTCCCTTTCCGCTCTCATCATTTGCGTGGAAATGCATTAAATAGGGAGCACCTTCCTTAATTATCTCCCCAATATCCCTTCCCTCCGAGCACATCGCCTTTACATCAAGATGCAGTTTGAATCTGGGATGGGAAACCTCCTCAATTAGTTTTATTGCTTCTCTCGCCGTGGTGATAAAGTTCGTCTCCCTGGGAGAGAGAGGTTCCAAGCAAATGAAGATATTGTATCTATCTGCTTCCTCCGATGCCCGAAGGAAGAAATCCTTCGCCCATAACCAAGCTTCCCCTTTCTCAACACCGGGCATAATATCCCTCTGCTTCGGCGAGCCGAAAACAAGCAACTCTCCACCCAATAAATGGCAGAATTTGATTAAGTGCTTCATATATTCAAGGGTTTCCTCTCTGATAGATGAATCGGGATGAGTTATATGGAGACCGGGAGGGGAAACCAAGAGCCAATGCAAACCCACTATTTGGAGCTTTCTCTTTTCTGCGATTTCCCTTATGTTCCTGCAATCTTTCTCATTCAAATCCCTTACATCGGAGGCGAAGGTGAAGGGAGCGATTTCTATCCCATCGTAGCCTATGGATGAGACGAAATCGCATACCTTTGGGAAATCCCATTCCTTAAATATCTCATTGCAAATTGCGAATTGCATTTGTTGATATTTTATCATTTATTCAAAAAACAATCCATTGTATAATTGAAGAAAACAATCATAGGAGGTGAAAATATGAAGGTAAAGATAAAATTTGAGAAAACAGGCTTGGAAGCGGAGGGAGAGCTTTTAGATAATGAGACTGCCAGGGCAATCTATAATTCCTTGCCTATTCGCTCAAAGGCAAAGAGATGGGGAATGGAGATATATTTCACTATACCTGTTAAATGCCCACCCGAAAACGAGAAGGAGGTCGTGGAGATAGGGGATATGGGATATTGGGTTCCGGGTTCGGCTTGGTGCATATTCTTTGGACCGACACCGATAAGCAAGGAAGGAGAGATAAGACCGGCAAGCGCGGTTAATATATTCGGCAAGATAAAAGCCTCTCCCGAGGAATTGGATAAGGTAAAGGAAGGAGAGGGTATATTGATAGAAAAGATGGAGGAATGAATTGACTTATAGTTCTTTCTTCATTCTCACCCATATTCCCGCCTTGTAGAGGGGTTTAAACCCCATTTTCAAATATAAATTAATCGCCCTCTCGTTCCCTTCTCCAACCCAAAGCGTCACTTTCTTGCGTCCCAAAGAAATCGCATAATCCATCGCCTTTTGCAAGAGGGCTCTTCCTATCCCTCGTCCTTTATATTCCTCCTTAACGGCAAATTCGTGAATCTCGCAAACTCTACCTTCCCTATAATCCTCCCAGTTTCCGTGGCAGGAGATGAAACCCACAACTTCGTCGCCCAATTTGGCAACGAAGAATCCCGAAGGGTCTCCCTTGAACAACCAATCCATATAGCTTTTCACAGATTTTCTCTTATTATAGGCGTATTCAGGCATATCCTTGTAGGCTGATAAATAGATATCCACAAGGATTGACCTCAACTTGAGAAATTCGGAGCGTTCCAAATTCGTTATTTTTAATAAATTTTCCACTTGCATAACTATAATAAATATTTTAGAATTGCATATAATATTTGACAGCATTTCAAACTGTGTTTATACTTTTTACAATCAATCTTTTTAAGGGGGTGTCATTTCACCATGCTGTTTACTAAGAGAATATGGTTACTTGTCGCTCTGCTGGTTATGGTGGTAAGCCTTTCCTATGCTACCACCTACCCGCCAGCTGTTTCCTTTGTATCACCGAGAAATGGGTCGACAATCAGCGGGGAAGCGAAGATAACAATCTCTTTCTCCGCTACCGCCGAGCATCTCGTAACTAAGCTGGAGCTTTATGTTGATAGACAATTGGTAGAAGAAACGACGCTTGATTCTCCCCTGCTTTCGGGTCAGCAGGTGTACTATATAAACACTTTACAGCTGGCTAATGGTCCCCACAGCCTTACTGCTAAAGCATACAGCAGACCTGAGGATGTAGGAGAGGCAACAATAATGGTGTATGTAAACAATGGTCTTGAGGATATAACACCTCCCCTTGTGGAGATTCTCTATCCGAAAGGGGGACAAAAGTTAGCGGGTAAGGTAGAGGTAAAGATAAAAGCGGTGGATGATAGGGAAGTCAAGTATGTGATGCTGTTCATTGACGATAAATTCAAATTCCTCAAGAACTATCCTCCCTATACCGACATTTGGGACACGACAAATTATTTAAATGGTATCCATATTTTGCAGGCATTCGCTTATGATGCCGCGGAAAACAAAGGGGAATCCAAACCCGTAAAAGTAGTAGTTGATAATCCATCGGGCAAGACAGCTCTTGGAGAGGCGAAAACTTCAGCTAAAGAGGAAATTACACCGCCCTCAATAATAACTCCGCCCTCTACACCAGAGACGAAAGAAGCAAAAGGGGAAGCCTTATCCACTCCCGCTAAGGGGCAAGCTGAACCAAAAGAAGCAAAAAAGGATGAGGGAACGAAGCCTTCAATTGCAACTGTAAAGAGGGAGACACCACCCTCGGTGACAAGTAAGGGGCAAGCAGTGACTTCCCCAGGAGCTGAACCGAAGGAAATCAGCAAGGGGGAGGGAACGTTAACAATAACTCTTAACTTGCCCCAAAAGGAGACCCCGCCTTCCACAACTACAAAAGGTCAATCCGCTATCGCTGGTGGCGCGACTTTCAAGGAAGCCGTTAAAGACAAGCCCGCAAAGGAAGGCAAGGTCGGTGGAGTTCCCGTTTTACCTCCAGTTATCCCCAAGGCGGAGGCTAAAAGCACGGTTCAATCTACCCCATTAGAAAGCCCTGGACCTTCCTACCAGCATAGTAAAATCGGAGGAAAGCCCGTAGTTTCCGCTCCTCCCTCAAGCAAACCATCCGCTGCTAAATCAATCGCAACTCCCTCCGGGGCACTCGCCTCCCCTAAAGGAACAAATCAGAAGACCTTGCTGATAGTGAGCAAGCCATCCGAAACTTTGAGCGTCATTTCCACAAACGCTTCTTCCCAGAATAGTTTCAAGGTACATACTATCCAGAAAGGTGAGTGCCTGTTTAGGATTGCTAAGGCTTATGGCGTTCCCTGGGAAACGATTGCGAGCCTGAATAACCTAGAGAATCCTGACTTTATAAAAGCTGGCGAGAAGCTTCTTGTTCCCAATATCACCGTCCTTTACAACGAAAACGAAGTATCGTTCCCCGATGCACACCCGTTTGTGAAGAACGACATTCCACTTGTTCCCTTCAGAGCGGTTTTTGAGACAGCAGGTGGAACTGTCATATGGCACGCGGATAGCCGGGAAGTTGAGGCACACAGAGGGGATAAGAATGTATGGTTGAAGATTGGAAGCAGAAAGGCGCAAGTGAACGACCAGACGATTCTTATGGAGGTAGCAGCTTTCATCAAGTTCAATCGCACTTATGTTCCCGCTACTCTCTTCCACTACGCTCTTGACGCTCAAATCCAATGGGACCCTCAAACGGGTCATCTCTATATCTCCACGCCATAGAAAGAATTGAGATAAAGATAATAAACAAGGGTAGGCTTCCTTGTCTTTTAGGGAGCCTACCCTTATTATTAAAGAATAATATGCCTCATTTCCATCTCGTTAAGCAATCTAACGATTGTAAAGCAAGGGCAGGGATACTACACACTTCCCATATCAGCGTTCCTACACCTGCCTTTATGCCTGTTGGAACGCAAGCCACTGTTAAAGCGATGAGTTCAGAGGAAGTCTGGGATATAGGATATAGGCTTATCCTCGCCAATACTTATCATCTTTACCTCAGACCAGGTTTAGAGGTGATAGAAGCGGGTGGAGGTCTGCATAAATTTATGAATTGGAAAGGCGGGATATTGACCGATAGTGGAGGCTTTCAATCCTTCAGCTTGATAGACTTACGAAGCATAGAGGATGATGGCGTCCTGTTTCGTTCCCACATTGATGGTTCAGAGCATTTCTTCACCCCAGAATTAGTTATTGAAATTCAGGAGAGACTGGGCTCCGATATAGCGATGGTCCTTGATGAATGTCCGCCTTACCCTTCAACAAAATCTTATACTGAAGAGGCTACACGGAGAACATTTCTCTGGGCAAAGAGGAGCAAAGAAAGGCACTCAAGGAAAGACCAGCTTCTTTTCGGCATAGTTCAGGGAGGAATATATCAGGACTTGAGGATAAGAAGCGCTGAGGAAATCACCTCCTTAGATTTTGATGGCTATGCAATAGGTGGAGTGAGTGTTGGTGAGCCGGAGGAATTTCTCTGGGCAGTGATTGAATGGGTTGAACCGTTGCTCCCCTCAAATAAACCTCGCTATTTGATGGGGGTTGGTAGCCCTATTGACCTACTGAAGGCGATAGAGAAGGGAATAGATATGTTTGATTGTGTTTTGCCGACAAGGCTTGGGAGAAACGGATGCGTATATACAAGTGAAGGGAAACTCAACATAAAGAACGCTCGTTTTAAGGACGATTTTTCCCCCATTGACCCCAACTGCACATGTTGGGCTTGTAGCAACTATACGAGAGCCTATCTTCGTCATCTCTATAAAGCGGAGGAAATCCTCGCCGCCAGATTGGCGACTTATCACAATCTCTACTTTTACAGAGAACTTTTGAGGCAAGCAAGGAAAGCGATAATGGAGGATAGATTTTTGGAGTTTAAGGAAGATTTTCTGAGAAAATATAGAGGTGATGAAGATGACGCAGGTTAAACTGAAGGATGTCAAGGAGTACCCAATGGTGAAGGTTCTCTTACTTGCAGCGGATAAGAACTTAGAGGCGATGGGATACACGGAGCACGGTGTACGACACGCTGACCTCACAGCAAACATCGCACGCAACATCCTTATTCGTCTCGGCTATCCTGAAAGGGAAGCTGAACTTGCTGCAATCAGCGGTTATCTTCACGATATCGGAAACGCGGTCAACAGGGAGGGGCACTCAGTCGCTGGAGCAATGTTAGCCTATGAGATTCTCTCCAATCTCGGTATGCCATTGGAGGAGATAACGGAAGTTATGGCCGCAATCGGCAATCACGATGAGGACTCCGGCTATCCAGTTAATACTATCTGCGCAGCTCTTATAATCGCGGACAAATCGGATGTGCATTACACGAGGGTAAGGAATCCCAATCCCTCCACTTTTGACATTCACGACAGAGTGAACTTCGCCGTTCACAAATCATTCTTAAATGTGGATAAAGAAGCTAAGAAGTTGAGGTTGGAATTGGATATAGATACGAATCAAATCTCCATTATGGAATATTTTGAGATATTTTTACAACGAATGCTTCTTTGCCGAAGGGCAGCAGATTTCTTAGGCTGTTCCTTCAGGCTTGTAGTCAATAACTTAGAGATGTGAGAAAGGAGTGTTGTAAATGTTCAAACAAACGCGAAGAGAGTTTTTAAAAACTTTGGCGGCGGGAACCTTCTCCCTGCTTGCCCTTGGAGAAAGCGGGTTAACGGATGAGAAGAAAGAAATCCCCAAACGAAGGCTGGGGAAAATGGGCGTTGAAACTTCCATTATAGGGATTGGCTGCTTCCATCTCATTGAACGAAGTGAGGAGAAAGCGGTAAAGCTTTTGAATTATATCATAGATGAGGGGGTGAATTACATAGATGTCGCCCCCTCCTATGGGGATGCGGAGGTGAAAGTGGGGAAAGTAATGAAAAGCAGAAGAAAAGAGGTTTTCCTCGCAACGAAAACACACGAAAGAACGAAGAAGGGAACCCTTCAACTCTTTGAACAAAGCTTGAAGAGATTGCAGACCGATTACGTTGACCTTCTACAACTTCACGGAGTAAGCAATTGGCAGGATTTCGGCACGATTTTCGAACCCTATGGAGCCATTGCGGCCGCTGAGGAATTGAAGAAGAAAGGGCTAATTCGCTTCCTCGGGATTTCCTCTCATCGCCCCGATATCCTTTCTAAGGCGATTAAGCTCTATCCCTTTGATTCTATCCTCGTGTGGGTTAATTATCTTGACCGCTTCAATTATCCAATCATCTTTGAGGAGATAATTCCCTATGCACGAGCAAAGGGGATAGCAGTTATAGCGATGAAGGCTATAGGAGATGGATTGCTGAGGGATTCAGCGCGGATGGCGCTCCGCTATGCCCTCACCCATTGCGATGTAGCTGTTTTAGGGATGAATACAATAGCGCAAGCAAAGTTGGATATAAGCGTGGCGAGAAATTTCAAGCCAATGACGAAGGAGGAAGAGGAGGAATGGTTCAAGAAGGCGCCAGAGCTTGGAAATTTCGTATGTAGGCAATGCGGGAAGTGCCTCCCTTGCCCAGTGGGAATTGATATCCCTAAGGTCTTCCTGGTTGAGGGAGCCTTTGATAGACAGGTAGTGGATGGAGTGGATAGAGGAGAAGAGGAGAACAAGTGGCGCTACACTCTCGCCCATTGGTACGGAAACGAGAAATGGGCGAAGTCGCTTTATGAGGACCTTACCATTAAACCTGATGCGTGCATGGATTGCGGCAAATGCGAGGAAAGATGCCCTTACAATATCCCGGTGCGGAAAAGGATTAAGGATATTCAAAATAAAATAGAATCCTTCAATCCCTAAAATCAAGGAGGAGGAATTGAGTTGAAAGCGATTCCTCTGCTATTATTTGCGATTTGCTTAGCCTATCCTTTTACCCTCACTCGTGAGGGTAAGAACGAATTTCTTCCCGTTTTAGGAAGGAAATGCTCAATTCTCGCGAGGGAGAACGGGGAATTTGAACTATGGTTCTATCCCTTCAAAGCCGTTTACAATGGACGAATAACCTTTATATCGGATGGGAAAACCCTAAATTTATCACGGATTTCCCGCCAGGTCATCATCTCCCCTGCTATATCCTCTATAGTCTTCAATGGAGAAGTTATAGGAAGGATAGATTTTCTATGCTCAAAAGAATTTCCCGTATCCCTCTTTGAGTTCCATCTCTTGAAGAACACTGTTCAGAAAATCATAATCACCTTCCAACCCTCCCTAACTCTTATGTGGCCTGCTTCAACGGAAGGCGATGTGAAATATCAACAGAAATCACCATATTTTCTCCAATTCTCCCGCCTGGCGGGCGGAAAAGAGCTCAAATTTTCCATTCTTTCCAATGAAGCGATGAATTATCAGGATGGACGGATTGAGATAAAAGTTTTAGATGCCCATGTTTGTTTGGCTTTCTGTGGCGGGGTAGGGGAGGATTGTGAGGGAATAGCGAAACGCTATTTGGATAAACCAGAACTTTTGCTTGAGGAAAACGAGGGAGAGGAGAACGAATTTCAAGCAAGGACCAGCCAACTGAGAAGCTCCAATCCTCTTTTTGATGAGGCTTTCTATTGGGCTAAAGCTGGGCTGGATAAATGCTTCGTTGAGACCGCTTTAGGAAAAGGTTTCGTAGCCGGTTATCATATGGCGGGAGAAGGCAATCGTCCCGGCTTCGCTTGGTATTTCGGTAGAGATTCCTTCTGGATGGGACTCGCTTTGCTTTCCATAGGAGATTTTTCCAAAGTGAAGGAAAACCTCCTTCTTCAAAAGAGATTTCAAATCAAAGAGGGGAATGACAAGGGGAAAATATATCACGAGCTTTCCCTTGCTCATAGTTTCGTTTCCAACCCTTCCTACGCCTATGTCGCTGGCGATTCCACCCCTCTATATGTAATACTCTGCTCCGAATATGCCAAATGGTCAGGGGATGGGGAATTCTTGAGGGAAAATTGGGAAAGCATCAAAGATGCTTTGGATTGGTGCGAGAGAATGGATGTAGATGGCGATTTATTGATTGATAATCCTCCCGCCGGACATCAATGGTTTGATTATGGGGAGAAGAACATGATAGACCTCGTTGCTATCTGGCAAAAAGCATTGGAGGAAGGAGCATATATAGCAAGGTTTTTGGGGAAAGAGGATTTAGCGGTAAGGTGGGAAGATAAGGCAAGGAAGGTGCATAGGATTTTGAATGAGGACTTTTGGAATGCGAGAAGAAATTTCTTTTATGACCGAAAGTTGCCAGATGGCTCCTTCCTTGATCTCGCAACCTGTAATCCCTTGATACCGCTTCTTTGGCAGCAGATTGAGGAAAACAAAGCGGAAACCACCCTCCATTACTTCGCTTCTACCTCTTTCACAACCGATTGGGGAGTTAGGACAACATCAAAGGACGAAAGGATTTACAATCCCTGGGGATATCATGAGGGGACGGTTTGGCCGCTTGTAACGGGTTGGGCTTCTTGGGCGCAGTTCATCAATTGCCATCCAATAGATGGATATGCAAATCTACTTCGCAACGCCAAAATGACGAGGGATTTCTGCCTTGGCTACATACCCGAGATTTTGAATGGCGATAGATATGAGGCAGGAGGCTGTCCCTTGCAAGGTTGGTCAGAGGCGATGGTCATCCTTCCTTTGGTCAAAGGGATGTTGGGATTGGAGCCGAATGCCCTGGAAAAGAGAATAAAGATGACCCTTCATATCCCCGAGGAACTCACTTCCCTTAAATTAACGAATATAATGGTTGGAGATAGCAAGTGGGCGATGGAATGGAAAAACGAGGGGAAAAGGGCGAGCTTGAAGATAAAAAAGGAAGGTGGGTCTGCTTACTTTGTTGAGCTTGCAATCTCTATAAAAGCTTCTCAACAAGTGGAGACAATCTCGGATGGGAAGAAGATTCTTCACGAGCGAATAAACAAGCCCTGTGGATATCATATTATCTTGCACAGCTCGGTTGATAGGGAGCTCTCTATAAACTTCATTGACTCACTCTATAAAGGGGTAGAAGAAAAGTGATTATGATTAATCGCCTGGTATTATTGTTTTTATTCGTTTGATATCTCGTTTGGGGGGCGATTTTAAGCAAGGAATGAAAGCAAAAGGTTTCCTTCTTAATGCTACCGCCTGCAAAATGGATTGCAGGACTATATTGCGACCTTAGCCATCGCCCTGCAAAAGTCTTCGGATTGATTACCCCGGACTTGAGAAGTAATATGTTATGGAAATAAATAACACGCTACTTTGAAGGAGGAATTGGAATATGAATAGAGTATGCGATTTTAGTAGCGCTATCAAGATATTGGCGCTAATAGTTTTGTTGGTTATTGGAACGGGACGGATTTTTCCCTCGGTTTATTATGTAGGCGGACGAAGGGCCTCGGACAAAAACCCAGGGTCGGCATCTCGTCCTTTTGCGACAATCCAGAAAGCGGCTACGGTGGCAAAGGCAGGGGATGTAATCAAGATACGCGCTGGCATATACCGCGAAACAGTGATTCCCACAAACTCGGGCTCGGAAGGCAAGCCCATCGTGTTTGAACCGGAGGGAAATTCTGTCGTAGTCATAAGTGGGGCAGACCCCGTTGAAGGAGGCTGGACTGTTTATAAAGGCAGGATTTACAAAAGGGAAATCTCCCTTCCATTGACTGGATATAACGACCGGATAACCGATAACGAAACGCTCCTTGCCAATCAAGTATTCGTCAATGGAAAAATGATGATTGAAGCTCGCTGGCCAAATGTGAGCAACTTGGATGACTTGATGAACCGCAAGGATTTTAGGCACATTCCCAAAAACGCCTGGACGGCATTGCCCAATGGCACTGTAATGCTTCAAGACCAAGCCATCCCTGATATTCCCGAGGGCTTGGCAGGTGCAACTATTTGGTATTTAGGTTGGTTCGTTCCTCATACAAGCATAATTGAATCTTCATCACCTGGGGCGATTGTGTTTCGTTCCACTGCAGGAGAAGAGTTCCACGACTTTTATTACATTACCGGAAAATTGGGCTTGCTTGACGCCCCGGGTGAGTGGTTCTACGACGGCACATACCTTTATTTATGGCCGCCGGACGGAAATAAACCAAAGAATGTGGAGGTTAAGCGACGCAACTACGCGTTTGACCTCCGTGGAAAATCTTACATTACTATCAGGAATATCCGCATATTCGCCGCCACAATCATCACAGATGAAAACAGTAAAAACATCGTTTTGGATGGGATTAAAGCCAAGTACATCAGCCATTTCGTGACTCTTCCGGGAGGCGATGTCCTCTATTCACACTCCGATGAAACCGGTATTCGGCTTATGGGTCCCAACAATGTCATTCGGAACAGCATCATTGAATACAGCGCGGGTCATGGAATTGTTTTGGGAGGGGAAGGATGTGTAGCGGAGAACAACCTTATTCATGATATCTCCTACGGTGGCACCTATCTCTGCGCTATCTGCCCTGCCCCAGGCAAAGCAACACGAGTTGTAGTTACTCACAATACGATTTTCCGAACGGGTCGCTCAGCCATTGATTTACTCCGCGGTAATGTGGAAATAGCTTACAATGACATATATTGGTTTGGTCTGCTCAACACCGACCTGGGGGCGATTTACTCAGCACGTGGAAGCGACCTTACAGGGACACACATTCACCACAACTGGCTCCATGACGCAGGAAATGATAAGACTCATAAATACCCAGTGGGAGCGGGAATCTACTTGGACCAAAACGCCAAGCCCGTGTTGATTCATCACAATGTCTTCTGGAACAATCACAAAAACGATTTGCGCATAGAACAACACAATCCCCCATTTAATCGGGTTTTCAACAACACTCTCGCTTCCACGGAAGCCGAGTTCTGGAATTCACTGGAATCCTATCCCGCCCACACTCCCGAGAATATTAATAACAACATATACCGTGCATCTATTCGTCCAAACATTCCGGGAGCTAATGAGCTTACAGCACCAACGGACCCCAAGTTCATGAATAAGGGTTGGGGAGGGCTGAAATTCAGGCTGAGACCTGATTCTCCTGCTATTGACCGTGGGGCGGTGATTCCCGGCATAACGGACAAGTTCGTTGGCAGTGCTCCGGATATTGGAGCCTACGAGTACGGCGGAGATGAATGGATAGCTGGTTGCAACCTGCCGGAAAGAAAATTGTATAAATACCCTGATTGAATTGGCTTTATTATCTTTCCCGTGTAAAGACCTTCCATGGTGATAATAGCGAATAAGTATCCTTATGGTGTGCCGGGATTGTAGGCGAAACCGTGGAAACCGAAAATTGCCTGAAGTATAGCCCAAAAGCCATTCCCTATGACCTCACCCATAATTAACCCCAGGAAAAAGGGAAGCGCCTTTCTATAACTTCTCAATCCACCTACCTTCAAAGCTATGGTCTTGGAAAGCCATCCTAAAAAGAAGGAGAACCAGAGGAAATTCATACTGATAGTGTTGCTCGCCGCATAGCCGAGAGGATGGAAAGGCCACCAGGGCAAACGAATCCTCATAAAGCCAAGGAAAATCGTGAATAATGCTCCCGCTGCTGAATAGATGAATCTCTGAGGATTAGGCTGGGGAGGAACATTAAGCCAAGAGGCAAGCTCCCTGAAAGCCCATACACCGCTCTCCACCCTCCATCTATCGGCCTTAGCTGAACCAGCTCCGTAAAGATAGTAAAGATGAAGAGTAGTAGGAACAGCTACCAAAACGCAAGAGATAATCGCCAGCCATATAGCTAAGCTGAAAATCCATCCTCTTTTAGCTTTCGGGTCAACGAACTTGATTCCCTCAACGAGAGACGGCATGAGATAACCCCTTCCATCAACCTCCAAAAACTTCAGTGCGGAGAGAATCGTCAGATTTCTCTCACCTATTCCCTTCACGCCCAAAGCCGAGACGGCGATATTGCTTGGATGGTCGGGGGTATGTATCCAGGTAAGCCCGCCTTCTGCCCTCATTCTTGATAGGACAAGGGAGAAGACGAGAAAAACGAAAATGAAAAACAAAGAGGAAACAATGGAAAGCCCCGCTCGGTTAAGCCAGACGAGAAGAACGAGTAAGGAAATGAGGGAACCAAGGACTGCAGACCTATAAGATAAGGGCTCAAAGGAGTCGTCTATCTCCTTGTTTTTACCAATAGCCTTTAGAAACACATTCTTTAAATGATGCCTTCCCGACCAGAGCATAAGGGCAAAAAGGGCAAGAAAGGCACCCAAAGTCTGTTCCTCCAAGCCGGGAAAACGAGCCAAGAAACCGCTCTCCCTTCCAGCACTGAAGCCGAAGGCGGAGCCAAGCACGAGTTCCGCTTTCCCCATAAAATAAAAGAACCAGCAGCTGAAGGCGATTTCCGCCGAGACGATATATGCTATGCCCAGAAAGGAAGGATAAAGACTTATTTCCAACCATTGCATAGCATTCCAAGGAGGGTAGGGGAAGTAGCGCATAAGATTATTGTGTAAGAGGACAAAAGGAGGTATAGAGGGTTTTATGTGATAGATGCCGTAGGAGATTTGAGAGAGAATGGTTAGAGCCATTCCCGTAAGGGTTAAGGGATGGCGGATGAAGGAATTTAAGATATGTCCTTCTTCCGGCTCCCTGAGCATTTCAAGGGGTAAAATGACAAGGGGGAAGGTTAACTTCTCATTCTCCACCCATTGCTTGCGAAAAATCACCGCCACGCACCAGAAAAAGAAATAGAGAGCAAACGAGAATATGAGCCAGTGGATAAGAGGGGTTATCCAACTTCGCCAGGGAACGCTCGTCCCACCATCAAAGAAGGCTCTTATCGCCCCTTCGTCTTGGAGATAGAGATAAGCGGGCAAATAATGAAGGAATTTGTCCCAATGAAGCTCAATACGAGAGAAGTATTTGAGGTCTCCTATGCTTGGGATGAGAAATTGCACCAAGCCAAAAGAAGAGAAGGGGGCTGATATCATAGCCATCACATAAACCGCCACCAATTCCCCACTTGATAAAGCCTTTCGGGGAGCATATCTTCTCAAGAAGCCGTTTGCTAAAAGGATAAGAAAAAGAAGGAACATAACCCCGATGGGAGGAGGTGGGATAGTATAGTCGCATGTCCAGTTGAAGACCTCCACAAAGGGGCAGAGAAACCCCATAATAGCTGAGAGAAAAACTCCTAAAAGTAGGGAGCGGAGGGTTAGCCGAAACCCCAAACCTCCTCACTCGCCCTCAAGCTGTTGAAGGATTTCCCTTACATCCTCCCTATCAGGCTCTATTTCCAGTAGCTTGCGAAAATTTTCCTTTGCTTCCTCATAAAGTTTGTGTTTTAGGCAAAGCTTCCCCAAAAGGAAGAGCGCATCGGAAAATGTTGGGTCCAATGCCAAAACATTGCGCAATTGCGTCATAGCAATCTCATCCTCTCCCTTCATACTAAACGCCAAAGCAAGGTTGTAATAGATATCGGGGTCCTTGGGATTATCTTCCAGCTTCCTTCGGAAGTCGTTTATCATCCTATCAAGGCTTTCAAGAGAAACCCCCTTTTGGGGAGGGAGCTTTAGCCTCGTCCCGCAGTTGGAGCAGAAATTGTCCTCCTCACTACATTCTTTCCCGCAAACTGGACACTTCAATTCTTTCCCTCCGGCTTATCAATCATCTGACCCAATTCCCGTAAGCGCGTTTGAAGCTCTTTGACATCAATATTGCGAGGAGATACGCCCTTTTCCACCGCAATTGCGCTTGCAACCCCCGCAGCAGTTCCAATAGCTATTGAAGTGGGCTGAATGCGGAAGGAAGCCATAGCTTCCTGGGTAGCAGAAATGCATCTCCCAGCTACAAGCAAATTATCTAACCCCTTGGGAAGTAAACATCTGTAGGGAATAGAATATGTTGGAACTTTATCAAGTCTGCCCGTTTTCTCCTCCAATTTAGCGCTCCTTTTTTGATAGTGGACATCAATTGGATAATTGCAAAGGGCAATCCTATCCTCAAACATTTTGCCTTTAACAAGGTCTTCTTCAGTTAAGATGTAATCGCCGATTATTCTCCTTGACTCCCTTATCCCAATGTGGGGGGCGGATATAAGGAGCTCAACGGGATAATTCTTGCCCTTCAACTCCTCCACTTGAGAGAGCATTTCCTCCCTTCCCTCCGTTTCCGCTTCGGTTAATTTGAAGGGGTTGAGTGGATTGGAGGGAATACGGGTTTGGTTAGCGAATACCCTGTAAGGGTCCATTCGCCAAACAGCCCCGTAGTTTCTCCAAAGTGGTGGCCAACCATCCTGCCACCAGAGAATGTAGCAAAGGGTAAGGGGCATTATCCTATCCTCGGGGGATATCTCATAGGGAGCGCCAGCGGAGACAGCGATATCCCCATCTCCAGTTGCATCAATGAACATCTTTCCTTCTACGATTCCAAAGCCCAATTCTGGGATATGGATGAGAATTCCTTTAATTCTTGAGTTTTCTTTAACAACACCAATAGCCCAAGCATTGAAGATAATCCTCACGCCCTTCTCCTTGCACATATCATAGAGGACGACTTTCATAACATCTGGGTCGTATGCGTTTCCCTTTAAGCCTCCCCTCTTATTCAGCTCCTCCCTAATTTTCTCATAAAGCCCTCCCACAACTTCCTGTCCCATAAAGAGGGAAACGCCCATCGCCGTTCCAGCCCCTCCCAGATAATCAAATCTTTCAATCAAAATCACCTTCACGCCCTGGGAAGCTGCAGCGATTGCTGAGCCGCATCCCGCTGGACCTCCGCCGACGACAACTACATCTGCTTGCTCACGAAAGGCTATTTTGAGGGACATCCTCGTCGTTTGATTTGGCTTGAAAAATTGGCTTGGTAAAAGATGGAGCTCGCCTGCCGAGGCAAGAAAAACACAGATAAGGATTATTAGACCGATTTTCACTTCCCTTTCACCTCCTTCATCAATTCCTCATAACTCACCCTAACTGGTGCAAAATTCTTCTTCACGGCAAGTGCTGATAAAGCACCAATTGCTCTTCCCGCTTTCAGGGAAATCCCCAGGCTCTCCAACCAAGCCACACCGGGTTGAAGGGGAATCTTGTCGCCAAATGTGAAAAGGAGATTGGTTATCTGACGGGAAATGAAGAAGCCCTTGTCCACCTCAACTTCCTTACTCTCCCATTGGTGAATATTTCCCTGTGAGTCCATAAAGATAACAGTTCCCTTTCCCCTCGCTATGGGGTTTCTCGCTTTCTTTCCCTCGGAACAATCGGAGAGATAGATGGTTCTATAAGTGGGAGGAAAGCGTTGGGGGGCGATTGTGCTATAGGGAGCGATTGCGAGAGGGCGGAAGGTGGTCGTTATCGTTTTGATTAATTCTCCCGCTTTTTCCGATAGCTCCAGGGGAGAAATTGTTCCACTTTGTAGGGTTAAAAATCGGCAGACTTTTCCATCGCCCTTCGGCGAATTCTCACAAAGTATGAGAGATTTGGGAGGAATCTCTCCTATTTCGCTTAAGGTTATAAATCCTCTACTCTCAATGTAGAGAGAGGGTAGGGGAGCAAGAAGGAAGCGGTAAGTGGCTTGGGCGAAGGGAGTTGCGTCTATCAAAATCTTGCATTTGATGAGAAAAACTCCTCCTTTGCTGGCGAAAACGACTCCCTCTATTTTTTTATTTCTTATAACGAGCTCAAGCGGTCTGCACCAATAGAGGAAGGGAATCTCTTTTTCCCTACAGAGTTCCTCAAGAGCAACCTTCAACCCTTCGGGATTGACGATGATATCACCTTCAATAATGGCTTTCTTTTCCCGAAGATAGGCATAAAGTTCTTCATCGTTTTCCCACCCAAAGCGATAACTGGAGAATTCAAGGGAAGCAGTGAGGGCACCGCCTAAAAAGCCTTTATCCTCAACGATAAGCACCTCTTCTCCAAGGGATTTCGCCATGAGGGCGGAAGCGATTCCGGAGATACTCCCTCCGAGAACCAAAACATCAACTTCCTTTAGAACGGGAACATCTACCTGAAAGGCTTCAAGAGAAGAAGTTTCAAATGCCTTCGCCGAAATGGAGATAAGCGACACAATAAGAAAGATAAATACATGTTTCTCCATAGCAATAGAATTATACTTCCTGTAAGGTCAACAGGTCAACGAAGTAATTATTGCATTTTTAAAATTAAAAACGAACTGCATTTCCTTACTCATTACCTTCTCAAACATCCAATGAAAAGACGAGATTGCCACGCCCGTCTTCAGCGCTCCGCTTTGTTTTCATTGCTGTTGCAGGGTTTCAATGAGTGCGAGGATGTTTTCTATAGGAACATCTTTGGGAATGGCGTGGGAAGGAGAAGCTATGTATCCTCCACCTCTTCCCAACTTCTTCAATATCTTTCTCGTCTCGTTCCTTACCTCCTCAGGTGTGCCGAAGGGCAACAGCCTTTGCACGCTTATCCCTCCATAAAAGGTTAAATCCTTCCCATATTTTCTCTTCATCTCGTAGATATCCATAACCTCCGGCTGGAAGGGATTGAAGACATTCACGCCTATTTCTATTAGCTCAGGGAAAAGCTCTTGAACATCGCCACAGGAATGAATGAAAACGGGGAGTCCTGCCTTATGAACTTCATCATACATCATCTTCAAGCGAGGCTTGATGAATTCTCGCCAATGGCGAGGACCCATTATCAACCCCCTTTGCTGCCCCCAATCATCGCCAAAGTAGAAGCCATCTATGGGGTATTTAGTAGCATTTCTAATCACCCTTATATTGAACCAAGCAATAGCCTCCATAAGCTCGTGGACGAAAGAGGGATTCTCCACCATATCAATCAGAAGGTTCTCCATTCCCCTCATAGACCAAGCCCTTTCAAAAAGGGAGAAACCTATCTCGCAGAGGATGAATTTATCCTTATTAGCCTCAATGAAGGAAGGGAAATGGGCATATCTTTCTGGGTCATCGGGGTCGGGAAACTCGTATCCCTTCAAACTTGGCTCCAAGAGGATTGGCTCGGGATTGCCTATATCTTTATCAATCGTCCTATTCCAAATAACGCCGAATTCATCCCGCCAGAAATCGGGCTTGACCTCTACCCAAGCTCCTTGCGGAGTAGTGCCAAGATGGACTATATGCAAGCCGAGTTCGTCTATGGTTGGAACTCTCCCCATATAATTGATTAGCTTCTGCCAAGCTGGATAGGTGAAGCCAATATCGTAGGGCACGATATCCGTTTCCTGATGAGATATCGCTAATTTAACCCTTTCCTTCTTTGTCATAAACTTCACTCTCCAATAAGAGATATCGTAAACTGAGTGGGCTTATCAATCTCGGATTCAAGCCAAAGCACTAAATCCTTCCTATTACCCTCAACCTCCATTCCCCATCTATAGAGGTCAGTGGATAATATCGTCCCATCCAAACTAACTTCCGAAATTCCCTTCGCTAAATTCTTGAAAACGAACACTGGATTAATTATCTTAGCTTTTGGCTCGAGCCTCAAATTGATTAAAGAAACATTTGGTTTGCATTTCAAAACATATGCCCTTTGCAATTGGTCATAACCCTGGAACTCAATCCCCGGGGTTTCCACTTTTATATCCGCGGGATTCAGCCAAGAAGAGGCAAAGAGGATAAGTTGTTCGTCGCTTTCGTCCTTTCCAATCGCTCCTATTAGCAGAGACCAAACGGTTTTGTGAATGGAAGGAGAAACATCCTCCTCGCTGAGAGGCTTGTGGTTCATTGAGATGAGGGAGGCGTGAGCTGGTCCTTCCTCCCAGCCAACTGGAATATACCCCACCGTGCCGAGCCCCCTCGTCACTGGCCAGTGATTTCCCCAATAGCAAGGGGAAACATATTCTCCATCCTTTTTCCATCCATCCCAAACAGCAAGATATTCGGCGATTGAGGGAGAGACCATAAAAGGATGGAAATCATCCTTCAGCTTGACCCTTATAACCGATGGCTTGCCGGTTGGCCAGTTCAGTTTTGGCTGAGGCCAGCTAATTGACTCCTTGTTTCCCTCCAAATCGAAGAAGTCAACAGCGTTGGATGGGAGGACATCATTAGGATGGGTAGCTGGTGGGAGAACGGTTATGAGCTCGTTCATCTCATGATGAACGCCCGGCTTCAGCCATCCGATTATCGCCCTTACGCCAGCCCCATCAGGGTAGAGATAATAATATTCGTCAACCCATTCGTCCTCGTAGATTCTGTAGTTGAAATCGCAGAGGGCATATCGCCAATGGACAACCACGCGAGCGGGTGTGTTGTGGATAATGGAAGCGCGGGAATATCTGCATTCCCTATCCATCAATGGCTCAACGCAATCAACAAACTCGGGCGGGCGAGGACTCACTACCTCAACCCATTCATAGGAGAAGCCGCAATTTTGAAAAGCCCAAATCGGAATAAAGCTTGTTCCTTTCCAGAAGACGAGGCGAGCGCCGTTGGGGAATCTCACGATGATATCGGAAAGAGGCCCGAATCGCCAGACCTCCTTCCAATCCTTTTTCTCAAATTTCCCATCCTTATGAAAGAGGACAGGAAGGTCGTAGGTCAAGTCACCATAGGAAGCGCCAAACGAGGGAATATCTCCCTTCTCCTCACAAATCACCTTCCACTCCCTTTCCAAAATGACTTCGTCCCCCTCTTTAAGTATCACTTTAAGGGAATGGGAACCAAGGGAAGGGTTTATCCTCGTGATAATTCTCTTCTTCTCTCCCGAGCGTAAAATTTCAAGGTCCTCCTTGAGGGATTCCCAGGAAGGGATGACTTGAATGGTGAGGGAAGCCTCTCTATTTAAGACATTCTCAATCTCCACCCTTACCAGTATGAAACCATCATCAGGAACGACGAGGTAAGAGGGTGGCAGGAGTATGTGGGAAAGGTCGACGGGATTCATTTTAGGTACACTTTCAACCTTGAGACTGACTTTAAAATCTCCCTCGCTCGCTGGTCCGAGAGGGCTAGTTAAAAGAAGAGCTGCAAAGAGCATAGGTCTCGCCTCCTTTAATCGTGATTTAATAAAGTTTATCAATAAAATTGTTAGAACGCAATTTATGAATCACTCGGCTTCATTTCTCAAGACGGGAACACGCGAGCGCGTCAAAGGCGGGCTCGCATTGACAAGAGTAGGAAGAAAAATGCTCCTTGAGAAACGAAAACATCCACAAATTATGATAAAGGCGGGTTTTTATAGATTTCCATATTTATCAAAAAGAGGGGATTTTCCCTAACGAATACGCTGAAAATCTCAAACAGTTTACCAGCATCAACGAGCTTACAGAGGGAATTTCCTATTTTTATCTCTTTCTGAATCCCGTGTTGCTTGCATATCTCATCCGCCTTATCATAATCCCTCGGCAAATCGGGTAGATGGGGATATGTCTCTACCGGTATGATTCTTCCCTCGTAATCTATAACCTTTGGATAATAAGGTATACAGCCTCTCGTTGGGCATCCATTCGCATCTTCAACTGTATGGAGAGTGGTATTTGAGCTGTGCCCAACTCCAATTAGCAAAATCTTCCCGTTGATTTTACAGAGTTTGTGAAAGGGAGTATCCTTTCCGCAGGAAGAAGGGCATTTTTCGTGTCCTTCTATCAACCACTCCTTTTCCTTTCCCCAAGCGGCAACTGAATGTGTTGGGTGGAGGGACCTTCGCACCCCTTCCATTCGCCAAAATGTATCGGGGATTTTACCCATAGCCGTAGGGGAGAAACGAACATCAAAAATCATCTCGTTCTTGGCTATTCCATATTCCCCATCAACGAAGGCGGGGAAACTGGGCATAGCGAGTATGCCTGCTTCTGTAATAACCTCCATCAAGCTCCCAATGACCACTTCCGCTCCACCCTCAACATAACCGAAACTTGAGAGGGAAGAGTGGACAAAAACCACATCCCCTTTCCTTATCCCCAATTTCTCCCAACCTTCTATCAAGTCTCTTTTCGTTGCAATTGAGCGATACTGATTCATCTTATTCTACCTCCCTTTATTGACGATTTATAGCAATTATAATTTTTCTCGGTGTCCAAATCTATTAAGGACGTATATAATGGGAAATTGAACAAAATCCCACGATAAGTGCCCTTTTGCATTAGGTCTTATTCGTTTCATTTTTTAGCAATTCTTATTGTTTGGGTAGATATAGCTGCGCTATTTCTTTTCTTAATCTCCTGTAAATACTGTTGGGATGTCTCGCTGTTTATCGCTATTATAAGGCAGTTGTGAGGAAAGATTTCATCCTATAAGCGGGATTGCTTTGCTTATGCTTAGGGGTTTAGGCTCGCGATAACGGAATGGTTCAAATCCTCCCGATGAAGATTTTCATAAAAAGAAAGAATAAATCTCTTTTTAGCGCCTCTTGAAAGGAAAGAAAAATTTCATCTTATTTCTCCCTTGCTAACTCTTTTTTGTTTTAATATACTTTATAGAAATCCTATATTCTCTCACCACGAAAGGAGGTTAAACTATGAGCGGTATCGTAGATGTAAAAGCGAGAGAAGTTTTAGATTCCCGAGGCAACCCAACCGTTGAGGTGGAAGTTTTTCTTGAGGATGGCGCTGTAGGGAAGGCAATTGTTCCTTCCGGAGCTTCCACAGGAGCTCATGAGGCTCTTGAACTGAGGGACGGAGATAAGGAAAGATACGGAGGGAAAGGAGTTTTAAAAGCGGTTGAGAATGTGAACGAGGTAATCGCGGAGGAAATCGTCGGTATGGAGGCTATGAACCAAGTAGAGATAGATATGACCCTTATAGAGTTGGATGGAACGGAGAACAAGAGCCGTTTGGGCGCCAATGCAATATTGGGTGTATCGCTAGCCGTCGCCCACGCCGCCGCAAATAGCCTGGGCTTACCCCTATACAGATACATAGGTGGATTGACAGCGAGGGAGCTTCCCGTTCCAATGATGAATGTAATAAACGGAGGAGTGCATGCGGATAACAAGTTGGATATGCAGGAGTTTATGATTGTTCCCGCGGGAGCGGACTCCTTTAAGGAAGCTCTAAGAATTGGAGCCGAAGTCTATCAATCACTCAAGAAGCTTCTCAAGTCAAAGGGTTTGTCCACTGGAGTAGGGGATGAAGGCGGATTCGCCCCTGATATCACCACCCCCGAGGAGGCTTTGGGTCTTCTTACAGAGGCTATAGAGCAAGCGGGTTATGAGCCTGGCAAGACTGTTTATCTCGCAATGGACTCAGCCGCTTCCGAGCTGTGGGAGGATGGGAAATATGTCCTCAAGGGAATGGGGAAAACATTGACCTCGGAGGACATGGTGGAACTCTACGAGAAATTGATTGAAAAATTCCCCATTATTTCATTGGAGGACGGACTCGCAGAGGACGATTGGGAAGGCTGGCGACTTCTCACGGAAAGGCTTGGAAGCAAAATCCAGTTAGTGGGAGACGATATATTCGTTACGAATATCAAGCGGCTCCAAAAGGGTATTGAGGAAAAGGTAGCGAATTCAATTCTAATAAAGGTCAATCAAATCGGCACACTAACGGAAACCCTTCAATGCATACAGATTGCCAAGAAGGCTGGTTATACGACTGTTATATCACACAGAAGCGGAGAAACGGAAGATACCACAATCGCTGACCTTGCGGTTGCGGTGAACGCCGGTCAAATAAAGACCGGAGCTCCTGCGAGGACGGAAAGAGTTGCCAAATACAATCAACTACTGAGGATAGAAGAGGATTTGGGCAGGGCAGCGATTTTCCCCGGCAGGAGCGCCTTCATTAGATGAGGAAGACAAAGATAGTAGCCACAATAGGGCCCGCAAGCGAGAAGCCCGAGGTATTAAGGCTTCTCATAGAAGCAGGTATGGATGTAGCACGGCTAAACTTCGCCCATGGCACCTATGAGGAACATAGGGAAAGGATAAAAAACACAAGGAGAATCGCCAGTGAGTTTGGCAAGCCTGTGGCAATTCTCCAGGACCTTCCCGGTCCGAAGCTCCGCATCGGGGAACTCGCAAGCGAGGAAGGATTGGTTTTAGAGGAAGGTGCTATCGTTAATCTCATTTTAGCCGAGAAAGCCGAAAAGGATATTCCAATCCCCATTCCACCCATATTTTCTGCTCTAAAAGAAGGAAATAGGGTTTTGTTAGCTGATGGGAACATCCAACTTGAGGTGCTTAAACCCGGAAAAGAGAGAATTGAATGTCAGGTTATAGCGGGTGGAACTCTTCTCTCCCATCAAGGGATAAATCTTCCCGGGGTTAGCCTTCCCATATCTTCTATTACCGAGGAAGACATCAAACACCTCAATTTCGGGATTGACATGGGAGTGGATTGGGTAGCGCTGTCGTTCGTAAGGTCGGCTAAGGATATAAAGCGTTTAAGGCAATTGATGCTGCGCAGAGGCGACTACATTCCGATAATAGCAAAGATAGAGAAGCAGGAAGCGGTGCAAAACATAGAGGAGATATGCAGGGAAGCGGATGGGATTATGGTAGCGCGCGGCGATTTGGGCTTGGAGATACCGCTTGAGGAAGTGCCTGCCCAACAGAAGAACATCATCCGCTTGGCGAACAAACTCGGGAAACCCTGTATCGTGGCGACACAGATGCTGGAATCAATGGTGCGTAACCCTCGTCCTACGAGGGCTGAGGTGACCGATGTGGCAAACGCAATCCTTGATGGTGCTGATGCAGTTATGCTCTCGGAGGAAACTACTATTGGCAAATATCCTGTTGAAGCGGTTAAGATTATGCACCGCATAGCGGAGAGAACGGAAAGATTCATAGAGCAGAGAAACTTCTTCGCCCAACGCCTCAGCGAAAAAGTTGAGAGCACAACCGATGCAATAGCGATTAGCGCCTGCCAAATAGCGGAAAATCTCTCTGCAAAAGCAATAATCACTGTGACCTCTTCAGGCTACACTGCAAGGATGGTCTCCCGCTACAGACCTTCAATTCCCATCATCGCCATTACGCCGGAGCAGAAAACCCTCCGCAGACTTCCCTTGGTTTGGGGAGTCTATCCCTGTTTTAGACCCTACTATGAAAGCACCGATGAGATGCTTTCCAATAGCATTGAAGCTGCAAAGGAAAGCGGTCTTGTGAAAGATGGTGATGTTGTTGTGCTGACGGGAGGTGTTCCCATAAAGGTTCCGGGAACGACGAATCTCCTCAAAGTTCATATGATAGCGAGGACTCTTGCTACGGGAAAGGGCTTCGGGGAAGGAACCATCACTGGTGTCCTTAAGTGGTTAAAGAAGGAAGGACAATTGGTTAAGGGATATATCGTTGCAGTGGAGAAAGTTGAGGAAAAGCTTCTTCCCTATTTGAAGGAAGCCAAGGCAATCCTCACTAGGGAAGAGGGAGTCCAACCCTATCTTCTCTTGACTAAAGCGGAGATAGATGTGCCATTGTTAACTGGCATAGATGTCGGGGAGGAGGTGTTGAAGGAAGGGATGGTGTTGACGGTAGATGTTGATAAAGGAGTTGTCCTTGAAGGGGAGACGCAGGTAGTGTGAGGAGAAAAAAGGGAAGGAAAACGATACTTTTTATTATCGGGATATGCGTGGTGTGGCTATTTCTCCTCATACGAGTTATTCCCTCCCTTATTACCTTTTGCTATTCCTACATCAAGACAACAAAAGAAGTCAAAATATTAGAACGAAATATTAAGAGATTGAGCGGCGAAAACAAGGAGATGAAGGAACGAATCATGGATTTGAAGAAGGGTAAGGGGTGGGAAGAGATATTGCCCGAGCAAGGGTGGGTGAAAGAGGGTGAGATATTGATAAGGATTAAGGGAAAGCTGCCGGAGAAGAAGGAGGAAAAGGCAGGATTATTACAAAAATTTCTAAGTTGGTTTGAAAAGGGGAAAAAGTAAGGTTAAAATTTAAAAAGGATAATGGTGATAAAGCTAAACCCGGAGAGTATTTGGGGTAGCCTTTTATCCCTTCCTTCTCTTTCCGAGACACTCTTTTCCTTCCTCAAAGGTAAGGGGAAGGGATGGGTCGGTATAGAGAATGTAGGCTCACTCTATACCCTCCTGGTGGCTGGGTTGCTGAGGGAGATGGAGAAAGCGGTAATCATCACTCCCGATTTCATATCGGGAAGGAAGCTTTACGAGGAGCTTTACGATATCGGCTTAGATGTTCAATTCCTTCCTCCTCATCACGAGGAGTTCCTTGAAGAAGAACTCCTCCACTGGCAAATCAACTCCCTTGAGGAATTGAAAAGAGGAAGAGGAAAGGTCGTCATACCTTTTCAAACCCTTGGTCAGAGGATAGGGGAGAGGGAGTATATTAAGATTGAAGAGGGAAAAGATTTCCCTTTTGAAGAGCTATTGAAAAGGCTAATAGAGCTTGGCTATGAAAGAGTTGATATCGTAGAGGGTCCGGGGGAATTTGCGGTGAGGGGTGGGATTATTGATATCTTCCCTCCTCATCTTCCCCAACCAATTCGCCTCGTATTTCTCGGCGATACGATTGAGGAGATACGCCGTTTTGATATCTCAACCCAGCGCTCCTATGAAAGAACGAAGGAGGAGGATATTTTCTCACTCCTCGACTCGGGCAAAGGAAGAAAAATTGAGGAAATAATTGCAGATTACCCCAAAATAGTGTTGGGAGTAGCTCCTGATGACCTCAATTTGCCACAAGAAGCGAATATCCTTTACATTTTTCCTCGCTCTCCAACAGTTAATCTTGAGGTATTGCCTCCTCCTTCCTATAGAGGGCAGTTAAATCTCCTCATAGAAGATATAAAGACAAGGGAAGCTCTCGGATGGACGCAAATCATCTGCACCAGAAAGGGATATGGTGTGGCGAACCTTTTGAGAGAGGAAGGAATCAAAATAAGCGAATTGGAGAGCTACGAGGATTCCCTAAAGATTGGTGGAGTTAATCTCCTTTCCCTCACCCTTAGAGGTGGATTCCTCATTCCGGAAGGGAAATTTTCATTCATAACTGATGAAGAGCTCACAGGGATAAAGAAGGCGTGGCGACCGAGACCGATATTCCCCTCCCGCGAGGTTGCGAAGATATCGGATATAACCGATATGCGAATTGGGGACCTCATCGTCCACCCTCGCCACGGGATTGGAGCTTTCAAGGGAATTTTCCCCTTGGAGGTTCAAGGTGTGAAGAAGGATTATATTTGCTTGGAATACGCCGAGGGGGCGAAGCTTTATATTCCCGTGGAGGATGTTCGTCAGCTTCAGCGCTATATAGGGGAAGCGAATCCTCCCCTCAGTCGGCTTGGCGGAGGGGAATGGGAGAGGATAAAGAGGAAAGCAAAGGAATCAGCGCGGAAATTGGCTAAGGAGCTTTTGGAGCTTTATGCGAGAAGAGAGATAGAAAGGGGAATTTCCTTTTCTCCCGATACACCATGGCAAGCCGAGCTTGAAGCATACTTCCCATATGAGGAAACGGAGGACCAAAAGAGAGCCATAGAGGAAGTTAAAAGAGATATGGAATCACCAAAGCCTATGGATAGGTTGATTTGTGGAGATGTTGGATTCGGAAAGACAGAGGTGGCAATTAGGGCAGCCTTCAAGGCTGTTATGGATAATTATCAAGTGGCAGTTCTCGTGCCCACAACCGTTCTAGCTCAGCAACACTATGCAGTCTTCAAGGAGCGCCTCCAACCATTTCCCATTAGAGTGGAGGTATTGAGCAGATTCGTTTCAAAAGCGACGCAAAAGGCAATCCTTGAGGACCTTGAAAAGGGAAGTGTTGATATAATAATAGGGACCCACAGGCTCTTGTCAAAAGATGTGAAATTCAAAAATCTCGGCTTGCTTATAATAGATGAAGAACAAAGGTTCGGAGTGCTTCAGAAGGAAGCGCTGAAGAAGATGAAGACGAAGATTGATGTCTTAACCCTTACCGCCACCCCAATTCCAAGAACCCTCAATATGGCTCTTAGCAATATAAGGGATATAAGCATAATAACCGAACCTCCCGAGGGGAGATTGCCGATAAAAACGATAGTGGCGAAAAAGGATGATAAGTTAATCGCGGAGGCTATAAACAGGGAATTAGCAAGGGGAGGGCAGTGCTTCTATGTTCACAACAGGATTGAGGATATTTACGAAGAAGCGAGAAAGATAAAGGGGTTATGTCCCAATGCGAGGGTAAAGGTGGCGCATGGCGCTATGCCAGAGAGGGAATTGGAGAGGACTATGCTAGATTTCTACGAGGGGAAAATAGATGTCCTCGTCTCTACTACAATAATAGAAAACGGCTTGGATGTGCCCAATGCAAATACAATCATCATTGACGAAGCCACCTCATTCGGATTGGGTCAGCTCTATCAGCTAAGGGGTAGGGTGGGGCGCTCATATAGACAAGCCTATGCCTATCTTCTCTACGACCCCAAGCAGTTGAAAACAAAAGAAGCTAAAGAGAGATTACAGGCAATAGAAGAATTCTCACAGTTGGGCTCGGGATTGCGTCTTGCTATAAGGGATTTAGAGATAAGAGGGGCGGGCAATATCCTCGGACCTCAACAGCATGGGCATATCCAGGCTGTAGGGTTTGATATGTATCTTTCCCTTCTGCAGGAAGCCATAGCGGAATTGAGGGGGAAGAAGGTAGAAGAGAAGGAATTTTTCCTTCCCCCTGTTGACATACCCATTTCCGCCTATATCCCCGAGGAATACATATTGAGCGCCTCAATAAGGCTTGATTTTTACAAAAGATTGGCAAGCTGTCAATCCGAGGAGGAATTGAGAAACTTGGAGGAGGAAATGAAGGACAGGTTTGGCGAATTGCCCGAGCAAACGAAGAACCTCTTCAAGGTCCTGCAACTTCGCTTCCTCGCGAAGAAAGCGAATCTCCTTTCACTCAAATATAGAGGTGGAAGGCTATATCTACAGACATTGAAAGAGTTCGACCGCTCAAAGCTAAGAAAGATCGGCGGTGGAAGATGGGCTGACGGAAAGATAGTCATAGATATCAAGGGTCTCAGCGGTAGGAATTTAATTGAACATCTTCAGCAATTGCTTCTAAAATTAATTTGAAAAGGAGGTTGAAATGAAGTTCAAGTTCGGAACCGACGGCTGGAGAGCGGTAATAGCAGATGAATTCACATTTGAAAATGTCAGAATAGTGGCTGAAGCAATCTCCCTATTTATGAAGGAGAGGGGAACAGCCGAGAGAGGAGCGATTGTCGGCTACGACGCCCGTTTCCTTTCCCCTGAATTCGCTATAGCGGTTGCCGATGTTCTTTCCTCAAACGGCATAGATGTTTACCTCCCGGAAAGGGATGTCCCCACGCCATTCATATCCTTCTCTGTAAAGGAACTCAATGCGGGAGGAGCAGTGATGATAACCGCAAGCCACAATCCACCCATATACTCAGGGATAAAATTCATTCCCGAGTATATTCATCCTGCCCTCCCCGATGTTACTGACAGAATTGAGGAATTAATTAAATTCGTCAGGAAAAGAAGGGGAAAGACAACAGAAGGAGTTAAAGGGAAAGTTCAGCGCTTTGACCCATTTCCTTCCTATAGAAAACATCTGGAAAAGGTGATAGATTTCTCCCTCCTGAAAGAAAATCCTCATTATGCTATATACGACCCTCTTTATGCAAGCGGGAGGGGATACCTTGACGGGATATTGAGGGATGTGGGTTGGAAAGTGGAAGTGCTTCATAATGTAAGGAATCCTCTCTTCGGAGAGATGCTTCCCGACCCATCAGAGGGAAACCTGATAGAGCTGAGGGAGAAAATGGAAAAGGAAGGCGATATCGGGCTTTCCACCGATGGAGATGCTGATAGATTTGGCATTGTGGATAGGGGAGGCGATTTCATAACTCCTAACGAGGTGCTTGCTATTGTCCTTAAGTATCTCGTGGAAGAGAGGAAACTGAAAGGGGTGATTGTTAGAAGCGTTGCAACGACGAGCATGCTTGACTCTTTGGCAAAGCTCTACAATCTTCCCCTTAAAGAAGTGCCCGTTGGCTTTAAATTCGTGGGCAAGGCAATGAAGGACGAGGATGGACTATTAGGAGGGGAGGAGTCTGGCGGTATGACGATAAAGGGGCATATACCGGAAAAGGACGGCGTCTTAGCCTGTTTATTGATGTGCGAGATATACGCTAAATGGGGGAAGCCTTTAAAGGAGATTTTAGAGGAGATTTTTGAGAGGATAGGGAGATTCTTCTTCCAAAGGGTTGACATTCCCGTTGAGGAAAAAGGGAAAAAGAAAATGCTGAGAGCTTTGAAAAAGGCGAGTTCCTCCTTTGCGGGGTTGAAGATATGCGAAATAAACGAAATGGACGGCGTCAAGCTCAAGTTTGAAGATGGCTCTTGGCTTCTCCTACGCCCCTCGGGAACAGAGCCGATAACGAGATGCTATATGGAGACTCACTCCGAGGAGACATTATCACTTTTGAGGGAAGAGATTGAAAAGCTGATATGAGAAAACTGATAATAGCAACGAACAACAAGGGAAAATTTAGGGAAATGAAGCAGGCTTTAAATGGACTTCCCCTCCAGATTGTCCCCTTACCAGCTCCTCTTGAATCTGAGGAAGGGGAAGAAAGCTACTGGGAGAACGCTTCGCGCAAAGCAATTGAGGCGGTATCGCGCTGGGGAGAGATTTCGTTGGCGGATGATTCAGGTTTGGAGATAGAGTGCTTGGGCGGTTTCCCTGGGTTAAAGTCAAAGAGGGTGGGAGAAAGCGATGAGGAAAGGATAAAGCTTATCTTGTCATTGCTGGAAGGGAAAGGTTGGGAAGAGAGGAAGGCTTTATTTCGCTGTGTTATCGCAATCGCCACGCCCGAGGGAATTTTGGAAAAAGCTGAGGGCATAGTTAAGGGTTATATCGCTTATGAGCCAAAAGGAGAGGGAGGCTTCGGATACGACCCAATCTTCTTCGTTCCAGAGCTTGGGAAAACGATGGCGGAGCTGAGCTTAGAAGAGAAGAACAAGGTTAGCCATAGGGGTAGGGCATTGATAAAGGCAAGGGAGATTTTAGAGAAAATCTGCCTTAAAGTATAGACAAATTTTTCGTTTATGATATAATAGTAATTAAATAAATCCCCCTCTGGTTGATTTGTCGGCGAAAGCGATAAATAATTGATTTTAAAAAACACGGAAGGAAGGAGATCAAAAATCGCCGAGAGAGATAACTCCATTTTACCGCATAAGCAAATAGTGTTAGTTTTGGACTTCGGAGCCCAGTATAGCCAGCTTATCGCGCGAAGGGTGAGGGAGTGTCGTGTTTATTCCGAAATCGTCCCTCCCTCTATAACCGCCGAGGAGATAAAGAGAATCAATCCCAAGGCAATCATCCTTTCGGGCGGTCCAAACAGCGTTTTTGAAGAGGGGAGCTTGAAATGCGACCCTGAAATTTTCAATCTTGGCATTCCCATACTGGGCATCTGTTATGGTCATCAGTTGATTAGCTATATGCTTAATGGAGAAGTGCGAAGAGGAGAGAAAGCGGAATATGGAAAGACTGAGCTATTTGTAATAGACGACTCCGACATATTCGCAGGATTGAACCCCGACTTGATAGCCTGGATGAGTCATTCCGATATCGTGGTTAAACCACCTCCAGGCTTCAAGGTTACCGCCTATACCCGCTCTACCCCCGTTGCCGCTATGTCCTGCCCGGAGAGAAAAATCTTCGGTGTCCAATTTCATCCCGAAGTCGTTCATACACCTTGGGGAATAGAGGTGATACGCAATTTCCTCTATAATCAAGCGGGATGTGAACCCTTATGGACGACTACCTCTTACATCCAAAGCGCAATAGAATATATAAAAGAGGTGGTCAAAGACGGAGGCAAAGTCATCTGTGCCTTAAGTGGCGGTGTTGATTCCGCGGTCACGGCGGTTCTCGTGCATAAAGTCGTGGGGGATAACCTTTATTGCATATTCGTCAATCATGGACTCCTGCGCAAGGGGGAAGTAGAGGATGTCCTTCGCACATTCAGAGAGAATTTCAAAATGAACCTTATATATGTTAACGGCGAGGAAAGGTTCTTTTCAAGGCTAAAGGGCGTTACGGACCCTGAGGAGAAAAGGAGAATAATTGGAGAGGAGTTCGTGAAGGTCTTTGAGGAAGAGGCAAGCAAGCTTGAGGATGTCCGATATCTTGCCCAAGGCACGCTATATCCCGATGTGATAGAGAGCGGAACGGAAAGAGCAGCGAGGATTAAGACCCATCATAATGTGGGTGGATTACCCCTGAGAATGAAACTGAAACTGATAGAGCCGTTACGCTACTTATTTAAAGACGAGGTTAGGCAGATGGGCGAGGAATTAGGGCTAAGCTCGGATATAGTCTGGCGTCATCCTTTCCCTGGTCCCGGATTAGCCATCAGAATTATCGGCGAGGTAACACCTTTAAAAGCAGAAATATTAAGGGAAGCGGATGCCATCGTCGTGGAGGAAATCAAGAAAGCGGGCTTGTATAGGAGCGTATGGCAATCTTTTGCCGTCCTTCTTCCCGTTAGAACAGTGGGGGTGATGGGAGATAGAAGAACCTATGATTATACTATAGCTGTGAGGGTCGTTTCCAGCGAGGACGCCATGACAGCCGATTGGGTGAGATTGCCTTACGAGGTTTTGGAGAACATCTCAAATCGCATAACCCGGGAAGTTCAAGGCGTAAACAGGGTTGTTTATGATATATCTTCTAAACCACCTGCAACAATAGAATGGGAGTGATGTGATATGATAACGAGATTGGAAAGCGACATTCAGGAGATTCTTTTAACCGAGAAGCAGATTGCGGAGAAAGTTAAAGAACTGGGAGAAAAAATAAGCGAGGATTATAGAGATAGGGAGCTCGTTTTAGTGGGAGTTTTAAGGGGGGCGTTCGTCTTTCTCAGCGATTTGATTAGACATATAAGGATTCCCGTTTGCGTTGATTTTGTAGCCATCTCCAGCTACGGAGCTTATACTGAAACATCTGGGGTGGTTAAAATAATAAAGGACTTGGACGAAAGCATTGAAGGAAGACATATATTAATAGTAGAAGATATAGTTGACACGGGCTTGACTTTGGATTATCTTTTGCGGATAATAAGAGCTAGGAAGCCAGCGAGCGTTAAGGTTTGTGCTCTCTTAGATAAACCAGCGAAAAGGCAGGTAGAGGTGGATATTCATTATAAAGGATTTGAGATTCCCGATAAATTCGTTGTAGGTTATGGCTTGGACTTTAACCAAAAATATAGAAATCTACCATTCGTAGGGGTTTTGAAACCCGATGTCTACGCTGGAAAGTAAGGAGGTATGATGGATATGGAATTAGACCTTACCCAATTAGAAGCGATGAGCGACGAGGCGCTCCTCGGAATCGCTAAGGATTTAGGTATTAGCGAAGCAGAGAACCTCAACAGGGAGGATTTGATAAAGAATATAATTCAGAATTATGCTTGGAAATCAGGCTTGCGGTATATAGAAGGGGTGTTGGAAATCCTTCCTGAGGGTTATGGATTGATCAGGGTCAACGGATTTCGTCCATCAAACGATGATGTGTATGTGTCAGCTTCCCAGATAAAGAAACTGGGGCTCAAGATGGGGGATGTTATAGCCGGTTTCGCCAGAGCTCCCAAGGAAACGGAGCGCTACTATGGACTTCTAAGGGTGGAGACGATAAACGGAATAAAGCTAACATCTCTCAGAAAACGAGTTGATTTTGATGAACTCGTTCCCGTCTATCCCTTTGAGCGATTGCGCCTAGAGACCACTCCCGACAATATATCCGCTAGAGTTATAGATATAATAGCTCCCATTGGGAAAGGACAGAGGGGATTGATCGTTGCTCCTCCAAAAGCTGGCAAAACAACCCTCCTCAAAACTATAGCGAATAGCATAACGGCAAATCATCCCGAGGTTCACTTGATTGTCCTTCTCATTGACGAGCGTCCCGAGGAGGTAACGGATATTAAAAGGTCGGTTAGGGGAGAGGTGATTTCCTCAACATTTGACGAAATGCCGGAAAATCATATGAGGGTCGCCGATTTAACCCTTGAGAAAGCAAAGCGCTTGGTGGAGGCGGGGCGTGATGTTGTTATACTGCTTGACAGCCTCACCCGTTTATCCCGTGCCTCCAACCTCACTTGTACCCCATCTGGCAGGACACTCTCCGGAGGGCTTGACCCAGCCGCTCTTTACAAACCAAAGCATTTCTTTGGGGCGGCGAGAAAGATTGAGAATGGGGGAAGCCTCACTATAATCGCCACGACATTGATAGAAACGGGTAGCAGGATGGACGAGGTTATATTTGAGGAATTCAAAGGAACGGGGAATATGGAACTCGTGCTTGATAGAGGGTTGGCGGAGAGAAGGATATTCCCAGCGATAGATATAAAAAGAAGTGGAACTCGCCACGAGGAACTTCTCTACACGGAAAAGGAATTGAAGAGTGTATGGATTTTGCGGAGAGCCTATGCCTCTTTAGATACAGCGGAGGCAACCGAGGAATTAATCAAGTGGCTTAAACGCACAAGGTCGAACGAGGAGTTCTTCTCAACGGTAGTTGAGCGACTGAGAAGCAGCCTCTCCCCTGAGGAACTTGTGATGATAGAGGAAGGACCCTTTGAGCAAGACTAAAAAGGAGGCGAAATAAATTGCCTTATTTTGAGGAACCAGGTGAACATTTTGAGGGATTTCCAGAGGGCGATAAGGAAGTTCCCGTGAAAGTAGTAGGGGTTTTTGAAGACCAAGCGGGCAGGAATTTCGTAGTTTTAAGGGATGACATGGGTAGAAATCTTCACATTTGGATTGGTCCTTTTGAGGCTTTAGCTATAACCTTAGCTCTATATCCGGAGCAGGTGCTCGTTCCTCGTCCCTTAACACATGACCTCTTAAAGAATATCGTGGAAAAGTTAGAAGTCCAAGTGGAGAAGATTGTCGTTGATGACCTCTTCCACGACACATACTATGCGAAAATCTACCTTGGCGTTGCGGATAGGACCATCTTCGTTGATTCCCGTCCCAGCGATGCCATTGCCCTCGCCCTGAGAGTGAAAGCTCCCATCTATGTCCTGGAGAGAGTTTTCCTGGAAGCAGCAAAAGAAGAATATCAATAAAAATCCATACTCTTGAAAGGAGGTAGAATTATGGACGCAGAAGTCTACTTCGTAGACGCCCGCTCTTCTTCCCATGAGGAAGGTTTGGTCCCCAAATTGAGACGCCTTATAGAGAAGATGAACTTCTCCAGCTTCCTCTCACCGAACGACCTTGTCGGTGTCAAGCTTCACTTCGGAGAGAGAGGACATACCCGCTATCTCCGTCCCATATTCGTCCGTCCAATCGTTGAGGAGATAAAATCTGTGGGAGCGAAGCCCTTCTTGACCGATACCAACACCCTCTATAGAGGAGGGCGTTCCAACAGCGTTGACCATATTGTTAACGCCATACTAAATGGATTTGACTATGCCATCACCGGTGCCCCAATCATCATAGCGGATGGTTTGCGGGGGAAGAACTTCGTGGTTAAGAGGGTGAATTTGCCCCGCTTTAAGCAGATAAAGATTGCGGGAGAGATTTACTATTCCGATGCTTTGGTCGTTCTCTCTCACTTCAAGGGGCATATCCAGTTCGGCTTCGGCGGCGCCTTAAAGAATGTCGCAATGGGCTGCGCCAGCAGGGGCGGAAAGCAAGCCCTTCACTCACAGCTATCCCCACAAGTGAACGTGGATTTATGCATAGGTTGCGGGAATTGCGCCAAATGGTGCCCGGTGGGAGCGATAAAAATTAAAAACGGCAAAGCGGTAATAGATTTGAAAAAGTGTATAGGTTGCGGGGAATGTACTGTTTCCTGCCCGCAGGGAGCAATCGCTATCCGTTGGGGAGATGAAACAGTCGCTGAGCAGGAAAGGCTCGCGGAATACGCCTATGCAATCCTTGAGGATAAAAAGGGAAAGGTTTGTTTCTTCAATTTCCTTATGGACATAACCCCCCTCTGCGATTGCGTTGGTTGGGCTGACTTGCCAATCGTGCCCGACATCGGTATCTTAGCCTCCTTTGACCCAGTTGCAATTGATAAGGCTTCCGCTGACCTCGTTAACGAGGAAATAGGGATTGAAAGCTCTGCCTTGGGAAAAAGGTTAGAGAGAGGCGAGGATAAATTCCGCGCCCTTTTCCCACAAGTTGATTGGACATTACAATTGAAGCATGCGGAAGAGCTCGGCTTAGGAACGACGAATTACAAGTTGATAAAGATTTAAATGTCTTTCAATGAATTCCTGCTTAAAGCCGCCGCCATCCTCGTTTTAGCCAAGGGCTTTGGGGAGCTGATGAATAGAATTAGGCTGCCGACTGTCGTCGGCGAGCTTTTCACGGGACTTTTGCTTGGCTACAGCTTGTTGAACTGGGTCGACCCAACCAATGAAACCCTTCATATCCTCGCCGAGATGGGGGCGATTCTTCTCCTTTTTGAGATAGGATTGGAAATGGACATAGAAGAGCTTAAGAGGGCAGGTAAAGCTTCAATATGGGTGGGAACCGTCGGCGTCGTTCTCCCCTTCTTTCTTGGCTGGCTCATCTCCCTTGCCTTTGGCTACCGCTCGTTGGAGGCATTATTCATAGGAGGTGTCCTCACTGCTACGAGCGTGGGTATAACCGCAAGGGTTTTGCAGGAAAGAGGATGGCTCAAGAGTAGAGAGGCAAATGTTATTTTAGGGGCAGCCGTTTTAGACGATGTATTAGCTCTTATGGTTCTCTCCGTTCTCACGAGCATAGAACACGGAAACATATCCATAGGATTAATACTCCGCTCGTTTATCTTTGCATTGCTTTTTCTCGGACTTGCGCTAGGAATCGGCTTGCGGATAACTCCGTCCTTAATGAAGGTCTTGGTTAATTTGAGGACGAGGGGAGCGCTCTACGCGGGAGTTATAGCCTTTCTTCTCCTTCTTTCTCTTCTTTCTCAAATTGCCGGGTTGGCTCCAATAGTTGGTGCTTTCGCCTGTGGGCTTCTCCTATCACGCACAGAGCAAAAACTACATATAGAACGAGGAATCACCCCCCTTGCTGATTTTCTCACCCCTTTTTTCTTCGTCATTATGGGCGCCCAAATGAAAATCGGTGCTATCTCCTTTTCTTCCCTTTGGTTTATACTTGTAATCTTCGCTATCGCTTTTTCAGGCAAACTAATCGCTGGACTATCCTCTCCAGGAAAAGGACTAAAGAGGTGGATTATCGGCGTGGGGATGGTGCCCAGAGGGGAAGTCGGTCTCGTTCTAGCTTCTTACTCCTTGTCCCATCGTATCCTTTCCTATGCCGACTATTCCATATTGGTTTTGGTAATCATGTTAACCACGATAATAGCCCCTTTAATTTTACATCTCTCACTCAGCGAGCGTTCCGCTCACCAACTTCCTCCCAAATTGTAATAGGACATCAGCTATTTTAGGACCTAAACTCATAGAACTTTCATATGAGTAAAGCTGGGTGCCAAAATCCTCCTTGGTAAGTATATAGCCAATCTCATCACAGGCTAAACCGATTATCATTTTATATTTAGCCTTCAACAACTCCTTTAAAGCAAAGCCTACCTTAGGCAAGGCCTCACCAGGATTGGTCAAAATCTGCAGTTTTCCACCGATATCAAGGAAATGCATCTCCGTATCTATTCCTCCGCTTTGGATCTTCCTCTTGAATATGCCCATTTGGGAAGCGAGGAGAAAACGGGGGTTCTCAACCGGCAGCTTGAATCTGGCACACCTATGCGTTATCTTTGGATTTTGTATCTTTTCCGCCTTCCTCCAAGCCTCTATAACCTCCACCCCGATTGTCTCGCCAACCCTCCTCGCCTCTGAGAAACTGTGTTCCTTTACCCTCGGCGTCACCATTCCTCCCAATGCCCCGTTGAGAAATAGCGTCGTGCCACCAATCTTTCGCTCGCATAGCTCTCTCAAATAGTAGACAAAATCCGAGGTAATTAAATGATTATCTTCCCACAGAACCTCGGGATGACAGGCATAATTGACAAGTATAGCTATAGGTTTTCCATCAGGACTTTCCACAAACAAACAAGTCATCGTTGGGTCTAAAAGGCTCTCCTCCCTCGCATTATACGCCACTTCGCTTACCCTTGCTTCCCCTACTTTTAAAATTGCCGGCTTGGGTGATTTCCTCGCTTTATCTATAGCTTCCCTCACTTTGCCTTTGACAAAGGCAAGGTATTCGGGGTTAACACCAGATGTTGTTTCATCCGGACCCCACAATCCCAGGGTATCGGGACCAGAATGTTGATGAGTGCAAGCGATTATAATGTCATTTTTATTTCCGCGGATATCCTCAACATCGTCGTGAAATAAACCTATTAAATCAAGGGAAACAATAACCACACTCGTTTTACCATCGTTTAAATAAAGGGCACTGGCGTAAATATCGTCATGTACTCCCTCGCTTTTTCTATTATTTCCCAGACCAGCTAGATAAACGCTATATGATGGTGTTATCTTCACCCTGCTCGCTCCGGCAAGAAGTCCAGCCTCAGCTAAGGGGAGAATAAATAGTGAAAGCAAGAAGATTAATAAAAGAATTTTCGGCACAAAATATCCCTCCTATGTCCAAAAGTAATTCTTCGTTTATTAAAAAAGTCTTGACTTTAATTTATCTCATTTTATAATTACATTACTAAGAAGAAATGTCAAAGAAATTGTTCCTTTCTCTTATCCTCTTTTGTTCTCTCGCCTCTCCCCAGAAGAGGGTTCTCGCTTTCTATTATCCTTGGTATGGAACGCCCGAGATTTCAGGAGCCTGGGTGCACTGGAACGAAGCTGGCCATAACCCAGAAATCCTCCTCTCGGGAAATATCCCCGATACTGGGACCACTAATCATCCCCTCAAACTATATGACTCAAACGACCCACAGGTTATCAAAGAGCACTTATCCCTCGCAAAATGGGCAGGAATAGATGCCCTTATTTACAGCTGGTGGGGAATGGATGACTTCACTGATAGAGCTTTCAGGAAAGCGCTGAAAATAGCGGAGAAGGAGAAAGGGATTCCCGTGAAGCTCACGATTTATTATGAACAAGTTTCCCCTGTCGCCGTGGATAAGGTTGAAGCCACTGTAAAGGATTTGATGTATATCTTAAACGAATACGCTAACAGCCCTGCCTTCTTTAAGTTCGATAACAAACCGGTTATATTTATCTATGGTAGAGCAATGGGTCAGCTGGGGGATAAATGGGAAGATGTCATAAAAGAAGTGAAGAGATTGAGGAAAGGGAATGTCCTTTTCATCGCTGATTCCCTTAATTCCCGTTGGCTTGATTTCTTTGACGGTTTACACGAATACAACCCAGTTGGCGCTATTTTAGCAAAGGCGGATATGTATAGGAGGTATAGAAGTTGTAAGGAGATATGTGCCAAAAGGGGAAAAATTTCCTGCGCTACCGTTATCCCAGGCTATGACGATTCAAATGTTAGACCGAATAACCCTTTGATTCGCCTGAGGGATGATGGAAAGCTTTACAGGGAACTTTGGGAAAGCGCTATAAAGGCGGATGTGGACTGGGTCCTCATATGTTCCTTTAACGAATGGCATGAGGGAACGGAGATAGAACCGAGCGTTGAATATGGGAGATTCTACCTCCAGCTCACAAGAGAATACGCTAATCGCTTCAAGAAAGGAAAATGAACTTCTCTCTTATATCTCCTTCTGCCTTTCCCAGGCGAGGGAATACATGCGTCTCGCTAAATCTGCCTCTCTTTTGAGTAAACCGCACCTTCTTTTCTGCTCCTTCTCCCTCTTCGCAAAGGCTTTGATAGCTTCCAAGTTAGGTGCCCCCAAGGATGAACCCACCCATGGCTTGACGAATAGGGGAACGAGAGAGGAAGGGAATACTCTACTTGAAAGGGAGGTCATTGTGAAGGAAAAAGGGCTTTTCCAAAGCTTCCACCTTTGCTTTTCCTCCACACCTATAAAGTCGGGCACACGCTTTAAAATGAGAGACTTGATGGGATGCGTGGAAGGTATGGATTTTCCCAGGGTTCTAAATCTGGATGAGCCGAGCGCCCATCTCGCTATCTCCTTCCTGCTCAGCATGATTTGTAGATATGAGCCAATGAAATGGCAAAATGGATTAAGGGAGGAGTGGATTGGGAAATATATGAATATCGCTGAACAACGCTTCCCCGAAATCGTTGAAAGGGAATTAAAAAACTCAGGCTACAAGCTATGAGGATAGGAGATTTCTTAAAAAAATGCCTTCCCCTTTTCCTCCTTCTTTTTACCATTCCTTCTCATCCCCTTCCCTTCCTTTATTTTGCTCTCGGTCTTGATGATGAGAAGGAGCTATCGGAGTATAAAGAATGGGGATTTAATTCCATTTGGGTTGACATAACATTTCAAGATAAACAAATGGAAAAGAAGGAAGCTTTAATTAAGGAAGCGGTTAGGCAGGAACTTCTACCGATAATTTGCCTTCATCTAGAGACACCTGATTTCGGTTCTCGCAGTCCGATAAACAAAGATTATCAGGAAAAAACCAGCTCTTGGGTGCGGTCAGTAGTGGAAAGATTTAAAGACTTACCTCGGCTCGTTTGGGCGCTCGGCTATGACCCATCTGGAGCAATTGAATATAGCGAGAGCGATTTCCTATCCTACCTTCTTATGTGGTATGGCTCCTTCCCCAATCTCTCACAAGCTTGGGGAAAGGAACTAAATTTCCCGGAAGAGGTAAACCTTAAGGTCGTTCAGGAACTTTCAGCGGATAAGGAAGGGGAAATCCCTCATTATGGAATAAGTCGTGCCTCTTTAGACTTGGCGCTTTATAAATGGTGGAGCCTTAGAGACCTGCTTAATTTATGGCTGGGGGAAATTAAAGGAGCAGATATAGGCAAAGAACGCTGGGTGATAACGGGTATGCTTAAGGATTATAAATCAATCGTATCGGTTCCACCGGGATACGATGGCGTTACATTAGCACTCTATCCTGGCGAGGTGGAAATGGATTTCCTCGCTCATAATCCCCATGGAGTTGCAATGGCAAGAAGAGGAGGTCTATTTACCCCGATAACGATTCTCCACATCATAAAAGAAGGGGAGTATAAGACGACCCCTTATCTTCTCCAAGAGTGGCTGAATAATGCCTACATTGAAGGAGCAGGCGGAATAGGATTTGATAACTGGGCAATTCTTAAGGAATTGAAGGAGCTAAAGGAACTAATAAGGAGAAACAAAAGGCAAAACCCACTTCAACCTCAAAATAGAATAGCTGTTTTATATGAACCATTTCTTGAAGGCTTCAATTTGGAGGGAAGAGGGCTTTACGGCTTCCTACAAACTCCCCTAATAAATCAACCAAGCGACCTTTTCTTCGCGCTTAGATTTGGCTCCGCATACGGTGGAATAGATTATCTAAGCGTAGAGGATTTGGACAAAGTTAACATTTTCCGCTACAAAGTCATCTTAGCACCCTCGGCCTTTCTAATCCCACCCAGCGCAGAGGAGCTCCTGCAAAGTTTCATATTAATGGGGGGTATTTTGGTTGCTGACATCGGTTTTGCTTGTTATGAGGGAGGAACTTTGGCAAGCGCCAACAAATTCCTAAGGAACAATTTCGGATTAGATGGATTCTTCACAATAACGAAAGGAAGGGGAAATTTTCGCGTGAATATTGAACACCCTCTCTTTCCCCTGCTTAAGAAAAATAAAGCGAGCGATGGAAATGCCAAGGGTTTCGCGGTTGATGGATGCATCGGCTTTGTTTATGTGGGAGGGAAAACCGACATACTCGCAACCTTAGGAGCTCTTGTGGGTGCGGGCGGTAGGATGGCTGTTGCCGGAATATTGATAAAGAAGGTAGGTTTAGGCTGGGGGATTTACGCGACTTTTCCTCTTTGGCGAAATTGGCTTCCCTACAATAAACTTTTCAACGAATTTCATCAAGCTATCTTAAGTTGGAGAGCTGACAGCTACCTGCTTGATGCCCTCTTTCCCCAGACTGGTAGGATGATGTTCCTGAAAGATGGAATCGCTCTTTTAAACCTCGCCCCTCAGAAGAATGCACTTATCTATATAACTCCCTTTGAACAATTTTTTCCCTCCTGCGTTACCGCCCCCTTGGAAGGAAATTTGAAGGAGATAATAGTTCCTTTGAACGAATATGAATTGCGCATTCTTTCAAATCCCGTCCCCCTGCAGGTTCAACCAAGCGACCTAACGGTTCACATTGAGAGTTATACACCTAATAAAGTAGAATTGAAAATTGTGGGAAGGGGAGGGAAAATCTTATTATCTAACGAAAAAACGGAGACAATACCAAGTTTCGCTACTTTAGGGACGATAATCCTCGGTAGTGGGGAATATAAAATAGAGAAGGGCTCTCTTCATAAGATAACAGTAACAAATTGTTTAACAGGTGAGAAGAAAAGTTGGATGGCAAAAGCAGATGAAGGATATTTAAAAATAGAATGGAGCTTTCACAGCGAGAAGATAGAAATAGAGAGGGGCTCCCGATAGGGGAGCCCCTCCGAACTTTTATTTTACTTCAAATGTCGCCCTCAATCCCTGCTCGGAGTTCCCTCCAACCAAAACCTCAAACTGACCAGGCTCAACCACTGGCTTCAAATCCTCACCCCAAAATGCCAAATCCTCCTCGCCAAGCAAGAACTCTACCTTCTGGCATTCCCCAGGTTTCAAATGTATCCTCTTGAATCTCTTAAGCTCCAAAACCGGTCTAACAATCCTGCTTACCTTATCCTTTAAGTAGAGTTGGACTACCTCATCCCCTTCATATTTCCCGGTGTTTTCCACTTCAACAGTTACTCTTATTGTGTCTCCTCTCGAGGAAACCCTCGGTGAAACCATCAAGTTCTTATAGTTGAAGCTTGTGTAACTCAAACCGAAGCCGAAGGGGAAAAGCGGTTGTCTTCCTCTGACTTCCACATAATCAAGGCTTCTAATGCAGGGTCTGTAATTATAATAGAGGGGGACCTGACCTGTATATCTTGGGAAGGTGAGGGGAAGCTTGCCACCGGGGTTATAATCGCCGAAGATGACATTCGCGATTGCGTTTCCGCCTTCCTCTCCCGGATACCAAGCCTCCAAAACAGCATCAACATAGCCTATCCATTTGCTCATCGTTATAGCGCTCCCATTTATAAGCACGACGATAACGGGAGTCCCCGTATCCACTACTGCCTTTATCAAATCCTCCTGAACGCCGGGCAAATCAAGGTCGCATCTATCCCTTCCTTCTCCTTCAGTTTCATCTGAGTTGCCCATAACCAAAATCGCCACATCAGCTTTGCTCGCAGCGGAAACAGCCTTAGAAAAGCCATCCTTGGAATAATCCCTTACCTTGCACCCTTCAGCATAATAAACCTTCGTCCCTTTGCCTAACTTCCTTATTATCCCCTCAAGGGGAGTGACAACCTTCATTCCATAGCCACTATATCCACCTAACCTCGCCTCGTTTGCATTAGGACCTATGACAGCGATGGATGAGATATCCTTCTGCAGTGGGAGGATTCCGTTGTTCTTCAAGAGGACAATGCACCTCTCAGCTACCCTCAATGCCATTTCCCTATGCTCGTCGCAATCGCAGATTTGCCTCGCATACCCTGGGTCGGAGAAAGGATTTTCAAAGAGCCCCAACCAAAACTTAGCCCTGAGAACTCTTCTAACCGCCTCATTCAAAACATCCTCGGACACTGTGCCTTCCTTCAAGAGCTTAACAAGCTCAGGGAAGCAAATCGCATGGGGCAACTCCACATCCAAACCCGCTTCAAGAGCGAGCTTCCCTGCCTCAGCTAAGGTTTCCGCTACCCTATGAGCGCCATATAACCCCCATACCGAACCGTAATCCGAGACGACGAACCCCTCAAATCCCCATTCTCCCCTAAGAACATCTGTGAGAAGCCATTTATTGGAGGAAGAGGGCACCCCACTTATGGAATTATAAGCTGCCATTATCGACCAAGCCTTTGCTTCCTCTATGCTCGCTTTGAAAGCGGGGAAGAAGATTTCCCGCAGGGTTCTCTCCGAGAAATAGGTGGCGCTGCTGTCCCTTCCTCCATCGCCGGCGAAATCAGCTGCGTAATGTTTTGGCGTGGCGATAACCTTCTCGCTCTGGAGACCCTTGATAAAAGCTACCGCCATCCTGGATGTCAAATAAGGGTCCTCACCATATGTCTCCTCAACCCTACCATGTCTGACATCTCTCGCGATATTTATGGTGGGAGAAAGAGCTTGATGGATTCCCCTTGCTCTTGTCTCCTTTCCAATAACCTTCGCCACCTCATAAACCATATCGGGGTCCCAACTGCTTGCCAAGGCAATTGACTGGGGAAAGCTGGTGGATTTCTTTGCCATACAACCATGAAGGCATTCGTCGTGAATTATGATGGGAATCTTGGATTTAGTCTTCTCAAGGGCAAATTTTTGCACCTCGTTCCCTATCTCTACTCCCTTATCGGGGTCCAAATGGCGAAGGATATAGCTTATCTCCCCCATACCGTTTTTCAAGAGCTCTTCCGCCTTCTCCTCAGCGAACCTCTCGTAATCCAACAAATGCTCACCGCCAACAGAACAGAGCTGAGCTACCTTCTCCTCTATGCTCAGATTAGAAATAAGCTCGTTTATTCTTTCCTCCATAGCCGTTTGCCTCCTTCTTTTTATTTTTAACCTTATTTTATATCCTACTGAAAAACAGTCAATATTTGATTTTTGAATTCTGTGAATCTAAAATTGAAATATAAGGACAGGTTACTTGAGCGCTTACGATTTCGCATTTATTTGGATGATAAGGATTCATTGAAGGGAGGTAAGAGTTTATGGTCTATTCTTCCGAATTCTCAATTAGAACAAGGGATAAAAAGGAACTCCTTGATATAACCTCACAGGTAAGGGAGGAAGTGGCTAAGAGCGGCATAAAGAACGGAATAGCAATAGTTTTCGTTCCTCACGCTACAGCCGCCCTTTACCTCAACGAGCACGAAGGAGGATTAATGCGAGATGTCCTTTCCTTCCTTGGGGAGATAATCCCCGAAAATCGTGCCTATTTGCATAACCGCATAGATGACAACGCTACCGCTCATTTAGGCTCAATAATTTTCAAGCCATTCGTCGTTATGCCCTTAACGGGAGGCAGATTGGATGTTGGAACTTGGCAAAATGTTTTCCTTATAGAAATGGACGGTCCCCGCACTCGCAGGGTTATTATTAAAGTAATCGGTGAATAAGAAGAAAATATTATATTTAACGAAAGAGATAAAAACCTGTATAATTCAATAATGGAATCCCCATTTTTCTTTAAGGAGGTGCTTTTCGTTGATTAAGATGAGACTGTTCATACCCGGTCCCACTCCCATAACGCCGGAGGTCCAAAAGGTTTTATCCAGCCCAATGATAAATCATAGGGGACCGGAGTACGAGGCTTTACAAAGCGAGATTATAGAGAACCTCAAGAGGGTTTTCAAGACCTCCAATCCGGTTATCGTCTTCCCTTCGGCTGGCACTGGAGGAATGGAAGCAGCTGTGGTGAATTTTCTATCTCCCGGGGATAAGGTGATTTGTGCCAGCATAGGCGTATTCGGAGATAGGTTTGCATCTATTGCGAAAGCCTTTGGAGCGAAAGTAGTTAAATTGGATTTTGAGTGGGGGAAAGCGATTGACCCGGATAGATTAAAGGAATGCCTTGACGAGAATCCCGATGCAAAAGCTCTCTTAATGACTCATAATGAAACATCAACGGGCGTTACCAACAACCTCAAAGAGATAAAAGAAGCTATAGGAGATAGGGAAATCCTCTGGATTGTTGACTCTATAAGCTCACTTGTGGCAATTGATTTACCGACAGATGAATTGGGTATTGATGTAGTAGTTGGAGGCTCCCAGAAAGCTTTTATGATACCTCCTGGACTCTCCTTCCTCTGCGTCAGCCAAAGAGCCTTGGAGAAGGCTGAGAGTGCCCGAATGCCTCGCTTTTATTTTGATGTAAAATCTATGCTCAAATCAATGGAACGAAACCAAACTCCCTATACTCCTGCATTGCCCCAACTTTTCGCCCTCAGAGAGGCGCTGAGACAGATATTGGAGGAAGGTTTGGAAAACGTTCAAAGGAGACATCAGCTCGTGGGGGAAACGATAAGAAGAGGGGTGAAAGCGATGGGTTTGAAGCTTTTTGGAGACGAGAAATATGCCTCCAATACTGTTTCAGCTATATATAATCCAGAGGGCATAGATGTAAGAAAACTCCGCTCCCTTTTAAGAACGAAATTTGGCGTCGTCTTAGCGGGAGGGCAAGGAGCAATTCAAAACACAATTTTCCGCATTGGACATCTCGGCTACGTTGATGTGATAGATGCTCTGGTCGCGCTATCTGCTCTGGAAATGGGCTTGAAGATGATGGGTTATCCACTGGAATTAGGGAAAGCAGTTAAGGAAGCGGAGGAATTTATAGCAAGGGAGGTGCAATGAATTGCCGAAAATACTTGTGTCAGACCAGATTTCCGAGAAGGGCTTGGAAATACTTCGCCAGGAGATGGAGGTTGATTATCTTCCAGGGCTCTCCAAGGAGGAGATTATCGCAAGGATTCCTCAATATGATGCTATGATGGTGAGGAGCGGGACGAAAGTCACTAGGGAGATAATTGAAGCGGGGGTTAATTTGAAGATAATAGGGCGAGCAGGGGTAGGGGTTGATAATATAGATGTTGAAACTGCGACTCGGAGAGGCATTGTCGTCGTCAATTCCCCGGGAGGGAATACAAGGGCAGCAGCTGAACACACTATTGCCCTCCTCCTGGCTTTAGCGAGGAACATCCCTCAAGCTCATATGTCGCTCAAACAAGGGGAATGGAAAAGAAGTAAGTTTATGGGTATGGAGGTGTTCGGGAAAAAGCTTGGGATAATCGGTCTGGGAAGGATAGGAAGGGAAGTTGCGAGAAGGGCGCAGGGATTGGGAATGGAAGTGATCGCCTATGACCCTTACATATCGGATGAAGTTGCTGAGAGAATGAATATTCGCCTCGTTGACCTACCGACTTTGCTCGAAACCGCCGATGTAGTCACAGTTCATACACCCCTTACCAAGGAAACAAAACATCTCATCGGTGAGGAAGAATTAAGGATGATGAAGAGGGGCGCGAAGTTGATAAACACGGCAAGAGGAGGAATAATTGATGAGATGTCCCTTGTAAAGGCGATAGAGGAAGGGATAATAGGAGGCGCCGCAATAGATGTGTTTGAACAGGAGCCGCCGCCACCCGACCACCCGCTATTAAAACTTGACCAGGTGATAGTAACTCCCCATCTCGGTGCCTCAACAGTGGAAGCGCAGGAGTATGTAGCGGTTGATGTCGCCGAGCAAATCGTCAATTTCTTCAAAGGCATACCTCCATCCAGCCCGGTTAACCTTCCCGTTCTCCCAGCTGAGGTTCTTTCCTTCATTCAACCCTATATCCCACTAATGGAGAAAATGGGGAGGCTTTTAGCTGCCATCGGAGGCAAAAGGATTAGCAAAATAGAGGTTTCATATCAAGGAGAGATAGGGGAGGTGGAAACAAGCCCCCTTACCCGCTCCCTATTGAAGGGAATACTGGAACCCGTCCTTTCCCTCCCTGTGAATTTAGTAAACGCCCCCATTATCGCGGAGAGCAGAGGGATAAGCGTCCTTGAGACGAAAAGCACGACCCCCTCGGAATACACCAACCTTGCTACGGCAACTATATATGGTGATAATGAGGTTAGGAAGGTCGGCGGAACGGTTATAGGGAAGGGCGAGCCACGCATAGTCAATATAGATGGATATAGAGTTGATTTCGTTCCAGAAGGAATAATCCTCCTCACCTCCCACATTGACAAGCCGGGAATCATAGGAAAGGTGGGAACGATTTTGGGCAAAAACGACATAAACATAGCGGGAATGAATGTTGGCAGGGAGGAGAAGAGAGGAAAAGCCGTAATGGTGCTTAGTGTTGATGAGAGCATTCCTCAGGATGTCTTGCGGGAAATAGAGAAGATAGAGGGAATTGAAAAAGCTTGGGTAGTGGAGTTTTAAGGGGGTCAAGTTGCCCATAGTCTTGACTAACGATGATGGGCTCCTCTCTCCTTCCCTCCTCCCTTTATGGGAGGAATTAAGGGAACTGGGAGAGGTTGCAATAGTGGTTCCAAGCCAGGAGAAAAGCGCATCTTCCCACGCAGTTACTCTCCATCAACCATTGGTTGCGAGGGAAACATTTTTGGGAGAAAAGGTCAAAGCCTTCGCCGTTGACGGAACCCCTGCGGATTGCATTATGTTATCCGCACGAGCTTTATTTAAAGATATCAAGCTCGTAATCTCTGGGATAAATATTGGACCAAATCTCGGCTGGGATATATTTTATTCGGGGACCGTTGGGGCAGCCAGGGAAGGAGCAATGCAGGGGATAAGCTCCTTCTCGATTTCCCTAAACTGCGAGGGCGAGGGAAAACATCTTGACACTGCTATCTTCATCGCGAAGAAAATAACCTCTTTCCTCCTTCAAAATCCCTTGCCCCCTCATACTTTCTTGAATGTGAATGTCCCGGATGTGGGAAGGGAGGATTTGATGGGAGTTGAGCTAACTCGCTTGGGGAAGAGGACATATCCATCGCCAATCAGAAAGATTTACGAAGAGGGAAAGAAATTAGTCTATTGGATAGGAGGAGAAACCCCTGTAGATGAGTTGGAGGAGGGGACGGATGTATATGCTATCGCTCAAAGGAAGGTATCAATCACGCCTTTGGGTCTTGATTTGACATCTGGAGAAGCCCTCAGCCTCCTGAGGAATGTAAGATGGGAGGAATTGATAATTTAAAATCTGCTTATCCATCTTATCTCTCCCTCTACGAGAGCGGGGAACTTGACAGAAGAATAGAAGAAGCTTACAAAAAATTGGAGAAGTGTAATCTTTGTCCAAGGCATTGCGGAGTCAATCGTTTAAGAGATGAGAAGGGCTTCTGCCATATAGGTAGGAAGGCGGTCATATCTTCTTATGGAGCACATTTCGGAGAGGAAGCTCCCCTCGTTGGTATGAGTGGCTCAGGAACAATTTTCATAACGAGTTGTAATCTCGGCTGCATTTTCTGTCAAAATTACGAGATTAGTCATTGGAGGGTAGGGGAGGAGGTGGATGATGAGGAATTCGCCAAAATTATGCTGTATCTCCAAGCGAGGGGATGCCACAACATCAATATCGTCACTCCAAGCCATATCGTTCCTCAGCTTCTCTCCGCTCTGAAGATAGCAATAGAAAAGGGGTTGAAGTTACCCATAGTTTACAATACGAGCTCCTATGATTCCCTTGAAACACTTAGGCTTCTGGAAGGGGTAGTGGATATTTATATGCCTGACGCAAAGTTCGCTGATGGGAATGTAGCAAAGGAGTTCTGTAATGCCCCGGATTATCCTCAAGTGATGAAGCAGGCAATAAAGGAAATGCATAGGCAAGTAGGGGATTTGGTGATAAGTGAGGAAGGAATAGCGGTGAGAGGGCTTTTGGTAAGGCACTTGGTTATGCCAGAGGGACTGGCGGGAACGGAAGAGATATGCAGGTTCATAGCGGAGGAAATCTCTCCTCATACTTACATAAACATAATGGCGCAATATCGCCCCTGCTATAAAGCGGTTGGGCATCCGAAGATAGGAAGGAGGATAACGAGAAAGGAGTTTGAATCCGCTCTTGAAATCGCAAGAAAGGCGGGATTATACAGGTTTGACGAACCACGTTGGTTTATTTTTTAGGAAAAGGAAGTTATAATAATATATTGGAGGGGTGTCCGAGTGGTTGAAGGAGGCGGTCTTGAAAACCGCTAGGAGTGAAAAGCTCCTCGTGGGTTCGAATCCCACCCCCTCCGCCAAAAAAATTGATTTACCTAGATCAAAGGGAACTCCCAATTTCTAAAAGGAAATTCCTTATCGGTGTCGTTCCCAATCCAGCTCACTCACTAAATAGCAGTTTCAAAGATTTATTAGAAGCCTTTGAGGAAGCGGGGAAATTGCGGAGGTATGCCCCATTTGGGTAGAGAAGCAAGGAATGGGGAATTTGACCTCCTAAAACGAAACAAGATTATATCGGGCATAAGAGTTTATGGGTTAAACCCCCCTTTTAACCTTGAACTTTCTTCATCGGAGGGAACGAAAAGAGAGCCCTTAGAGGAATAAATCTAAAAGATTTTGCAAGGAGACCTACAATTATTTATAATCTAAAAAATGCTTTTCATCTCCAATCTCATAGGCTTAGTAGCTTTCTCTTTTTCAGGAGCTGTCAAGGGAATAAGCAAGAATTTGGACCTTTTCGGAATAGCCGTTTTAGGACTCGTTACCGCTCTCGGTGGGGGCGTTTTAAGGGATTTTATGGTCGTAAGAACGCCAATAATGCTCAAAGACCCTCTTTATATAGGCTTTGCTCTTTTGGGCATCCTCCTTGCCCTCCTCACAAGACGCTGGAGCACCTCAATCGTTGAGGATTGGGGATTTCTTCTCTCCGATGCAATAGGATTAGCCGCTTTCACCGTTAGCGGTGCCTTGGTAGCGGTGGAGTATAGGATGGGTATAATCGGCATAATAGTTTTGGGTCTTTCAACCGCGGTTGGAGGAGGAATCATCAGGGATGTATTAGCGGGAGAAATTCCTTTAATTTTGCAGAAGGAGGTATACGCAAGCTGTTCTATCTGCGGTGGGTTCGTCTTCTGGTTAATTCTATATTTAGGTGGAAGCAATACCCTTGCCTCCACATCAGCAATGGGAATAACCCTTCTCCTTCGGATATTAGCGATTCAAAGAAGATGGCAATTGCCTCGCTTTGAATCATAAAATTCACTTGACTCTCCAATTGAAAATGATTATCATTCACTTTGAAAGGAGGATGACAATATGCGTGTTGCTATTCCTATGGAAGAGGGATATGTTTCCGAGCATTTCGGAAGAGCCCGCTATTTCGTCATCGCTGATATTGAGGATGGAGAAGTAAAAAGCAAGGTGATAGTGGAAAATCCAGTTTATGGGGCGCATCGACAGGGCGTCGTTCCCAGCTTCTTGATAAAGGAGGGCGTCCAATGTATCGTATGCGGAGGGATTGGTCCATCCGCTGAGAAAATCTTTAGAAGGAATGGAATAGAAGTGATGATGGGAATAAGCGGAAATGTAGATGAAGTATTGGAGAAGTTGGCAAAAGGGGAGTTGGAAGGAGGTAAAAATCTTAGGAGGGTCTGCGAACGCTTAAAATCCAAGACAACGGAACTTGAAGGAGATATCCTTTGCATAACTGCTAAAGGAGATAATTTAGATGCGGAGATAGACCCCCATTTCGGAAGATGTCAATACTTCATTCTTTATGATTTAAAGAGCGGAAAATTTGAAGCCATAAAGAACGAGGGTAGCCGTGATACCTGTGGCGGAGGTTTCGGGATAATGGCAGCGGAATTCGTCATTTCTCAGGGAGTGAAAGCAGTTATCACCGGCGAAGTTGGACCGGGACCTCAGGAGAAGCTACAAAGCAAAGGGATTAAAGTCATAACCGCTGTCTCCGGAACGGTAAGAGAGGCTATAGAGAAGTTCAAGAGAGGAGGGATTTAAATAAAAAATAGCGGGGGCACGGTATCGTGCCCCCGCTTATTAATTATCTTTGAGCCTTCTTTCTTCTCCTTGAGAATTCATCAAGCAAACTGTATATGGCGGGAACGAAGAGAAGAGTGAGGAATGTTGATGTTATCAATCCACCCAAAACCGCAATCGCCAACGGCTTGAACATCTCGGAACCTTCCCTAATCGCCAAAGCCATCGGTATCATAGCGAAAATCGTGCCCAAAGCTGTCATTAAAATGGGACGCAACCTTATGGGTCCTGCCACCATTATCGCCTCGTTTGTCTCCAACCCTCGCTCCTTCTGAAGATTTATAAATTGAACCAACAAAACCGAGTTGCTTATCACTATACCGACCAACATCAATATCCCGAGCATAGAAAGGACGCTCAACGTCTGCCCTCCTATAAGAAGCCCAAGGAGAGCACCAATCAATGCCATTGGAATCGCCGTCATCACCACGAGAGGATGGACAAGGGATTCAAATTGGGATGCGAGAATGATATAGATGAGAAAGATAGCGGCGACCAAGGCTATGAAGAGACCACTGAATGCCTCCCTTCTGCTTTCTTCCGCACCCCTTATCGCCGTGATATAACCAGGTGGAAACTTCATTTGGTTAAGCTCTCTTTGGATATCTCTCACTATATCACCGAGGGGTCTATTGCCCTTTGAAGCTGTTACATCAACTGAACGGCGAAGCTGCCTGCGAGTTATGAGAGAGGGACCTGTTTTAAGCTCTACTTTCGCAACCATCTCCAAAGGGATTGTTGATTTTGTGACAGGAGAAAAGATTGGCATACGCCTCAACGTTGCTTCCCATTCCCTTTGAGAAGCGGGAGCCTGAACGGTTATATCATACTCCTTCCCCTTTTCTCTATAATAAGTCACCTGCTGACCACCAAGAAGAGTGTAGAGTGCAGACCCTATTTGACCAGCGGTTATCCCAAATGTCTTCGCCTTTTCCCTATCTATGATTACCTGATATTCGGGCGCTCCAGTTGTCCAGCTCAAGTCAACGCCGAAAACACCGGGGATTTTCTTCATCCTCTCCTTCAAATCATTGGCTAATTGAGCCAGCGTGTCTAAATCATCTCCCCTTATCTCCACATCAATGTCAGCCATCCCCCCTCTTCCACCTAATAGAGCGGCTTCCATTTCCACAAAACTAAATGTTGCGTTAGGTATCCTCTGAAGCTTTTCTCTAAGCCATTCCTTCGTGACATTTACCGGCTGTTTTAACTCCCTAAACGGCTTCAATCTACCCATAATCCTTCCCGACTGGCTTGGGTTAGCAGTCCCCATAAGGGCAAAAGCCCCTCTACCTCCACCTCCGCAGTAGGCGGTATAAGTAATGAAGTCGGGCACCTGAGCCATATATTTTTCTGCCTCCGCAATCGCTTTATCCGTCTCTTCCAACCTTGTCCCCACTGGTGTCCTCACACTTATGCTGATTACATTGCTCAAGGCAGGAATATATTCAAGACCAATGATGGGTATGAGGAAAAAGCTCAAGACAAAGCTACCAACTCCAATCCCTATAGTAGCTAGCCTGTGCCTCAATACCCAAGCCAACATTCCTTTATAGATATCCTCTACAGCTCTATAAGCGGTTTGAAATGCGTTAACCACTTTATAGAGTATACCATTTCCCTTTTCCTCGGAAATCGGGCGGAGAATGCGAGAGGAGAACATCGGAACAGCGAAGAAAGCGACAAGCATCGAGGTAAGGAGGGCTACGGAGAAAACAAGAACCATTGGGGAGAAGAGCTGTTGGGTCATTCCTCCTACAAAAAGGATGGGGAAGAAAGCAGCTATAGTGGTGAAGGTGGCGGCAAGGATGGGCATAGCTACTTCCTTCATCGCTTCCACCGCAGCCTTCATCGGCGGTTCGCCCATCTCTATATGCCTATGAATGTTCTCCAGAGCAACTATGGAGTCATCTATAATCCTTCCAATAGCGATGACCAATCCACCCATAGTCACTATGTTTAAAGTCGTCTTGCTGAAAAACATGTAAATGAAAGCGACGAAAAGAGATATGGGAATGGATAGAGCTATTACAAAGGTGCTACTCAAAGTGGTGAGGAAGAGGAAAATGATGATAACCGCTAATATAGCTCCTTCCAGAGCCACATCCTCCAAATTCTTAATGGATTTCCTTATATAATCCGCCTGGTCCATCACTAATGTCATAGAAACATTTGGCGGAAGCTGCCTTTGAATTTCCTTCATAGCCTTTTGCACTCTATCGGATACATCTACTGTGTTTGCTCCTGACTGTTTAAAAACCATGATAACCACGGCCGGCTTCCCGTTTACCCTTGAGTAGCTCGTCGGCTCTTTCGTTGTATCCTTTATCTCCGCTACATCCTTCAAGAGAATGGGTGCACCGTTCTTTATCGTCAAGGTTATGTTGCCCAATTCCTGGGGATTTGATATCTGCCCTACAACCCTCACAAGATACTCGTTCTTTGGACCCCTAAGATAGCCGGTGGGAAGATTTCTATTCTCCGCTGAAATAGCTTGTGTAACCTGTTCAATAGCTATTCCATAAGCCTTCAACCTGCTTGGATTAACTTCCACCCTTATTTCCCTCTCCAATCCACCCATAGCAGCTGCCATCGCAACTCCCGTAACCTTTTCCAAATCCCTTTTGATGACATTATCGGCTAAATCTCTCAGGGTCTTGAGGTCAGTTCCGGTGATAGCGATTCCCACAACGGGCATCATAGCTGAAATATCAAGCTTGCTGATAACTGGGCGATGAGCTTCCTCAGGAAGCATATCTATCACGGGGTCTATCTTTTCCTTCACATCTATAGCTCCGAGGTCTATATCCGTCCCCCATTTAAAGCGAACCATTATATTTGAGACACCTTCCATTGAGTAAGAGGAAATTTCGTCAAGGTTTTTGACAGTGCCCACAGCTTCCTCCAATGGCTTGGTGATGAGAGTTTCAACTTCCTCGGGTCCCGCTCCGGGATAAACCGTTGTCACCGTAACAACAGGAAGGGTTATATCCGGGAGGAGGTCTATTTTGAGGCGGGAGAGGGAAACGAAACCCAAAAGAAAGACGGCGATTATAACCATCAATATCGTGATGGGTCGCTTAACGCTGAACTCGTAGAGATTCATATTGATTTCACCTCAATCTAAAATTATAGTAAAGATGAAGGGTAAGTCAAATAGGAATAATTTGACTTATCTGAAATGTACGATAGAATTATAATAAAAAAACCGAATTGAAAGGAGATGTTTTAAATTGGAGGTTTTCAAAAACAGCAATGAGGTCATTCGGAAATGTTTTATAGGTTCCGTCTCCGTAGGAGAAAGGGGACAAATCGTAATCCCAGCGGAGGCAAGACAAAGGCTGGGTTTAAAGACAGGGGATAAAATGCTGGTTTTCGTAAACCCGCTGAACACCGGGATTTTTCTAATCCTTCCATCCGCTTTAAATGAATTGCATCGCTTGACCCAGATGTTGAAGGAGCTGATGGAAAAGTGAAAAGATGGAAGAAACTTTTCCTGATTTTATCATACCTCGCTACTATTCCCAATCCCTTAACCTTGGATGAGGCAGTTAAAATAGCTTTGCAGAACAATAAGCAGATAAAAGTTGCCGAGGAAAAATTGCTGAGTGCGAGAAGCAATTGGGAGATGGCGAAAGCAGGCAAGAAGATTTTCTCTTCCCTGAGTGCCTCCGCCCTCCGCATAGATAAAAAGACAACGATAACAATGCCTTCCTTTATTCCCAATATGCCACCCACTCAAATCACAATTGGAGAGCTATATTCCTACAAAGCGTCCCTCGGCATTTTCCACCCAATTGATATAAGCAAGAAGATTTCCCTTAGAGAAAAAGCCGCTTCCCTCTCAATAGACCAGGCAGAGATAGATTATGAGAGAACGAGAGAGGATGTCATAACCACTACTAAAAGAGCCTTCCTCCAAGCTCTTCAGGCGAAGAAGAGCATCGCTATATTTGAAACGACCTTAAAGGCGGCGGAGGAACATTTAAGGGTAGCTAAGGCAGCTTACGAGGCGGGCACCGTTCCCCAGTTTGATGTCCTCAGAGCGGAAGTCAACTTGGCGAATATAAGACAGCAACTTCTCAGCGTCCAAAATGCCTATGAAGTGGCTAAATCCGCTCTCCTTAACACTATGGGAGTTGACCCCACTACTCCAATAGAACTCCATGACGAGGTTAAAGCTCCCGAAGAGCCCACATTATCGCTTGAGGATTGTATAAAGAAAGCCATGCAAAATAGGAAGGAAATCGCTGCTTTGAAATTGGGGATAGAGATAGCGGAGGAAACCCTCCGCTTGACGAAGAGGGAAAATTATCCAGATTTGACCCTTGGTTTCTCATACAATTGGCAACATCCAACTACATCGTTTTCACCAAGGGAATTCAGCTGGAACATAGTCCTATCCCTTTCTGCCACCCCTTTTGATAGTGGTCTCAACAAGGCGAAACAGAAAAGTATCCAAGCTACCATAGAAACCCTTAAGGCTAACCTCGCTCAATTGGAGGACGGCGTTAAGCTGGAAGTGAAGAATGCCTATGTGAATTTGGAAAATGCCAAAGCAAAGCTGGAAGTAGCAACGAAGACCCTGGAACAAGCGAGGGAAGCCTATAGGCTTGCTGAGGTCAGGTATCAAGCCGGTGTGTCCACTCAGGTTGAGCTATTGGATACGCAAGCGGCTTTAACCCAAGCGGAAGTGAATTATGTGAATGCGCTTTTTGATTTTCATATTGCGAAAATAAACCTTGATAAAGCAATAGGAGAGATAACGGAGGCGAGATGAGTATGAAGACTTTAAAAAGAGCAATTATCATCGTTTTGGTGTTGGTGATTTTAGCGGTTATTTGGGCAACCATCCATCGCATTTCCATAATGCGTGCCCAAAAGGCTAAAGGAATGGTTGTCGGCGCTATGGAATATCCTGTAGATGTTTATAGGGCAAAAGTTCTTGAAGCAAATGATACTATTAGCCTGCCCGGTTCCATATCCGCTATCCTGCAGACGAAGGTAGCCAGCAAAGTAGCGGGCAGGGTAATTAAGGTTTTAGTCAAGGAAGGAGATTTCGTTAATAAAGGGCAATTGCTGGCTCAGATAGATACATCTGATATTATAAATCAAGTTAATCAGGCGAAAGCGGTTCTGCAAAGCGCTCAAACCCGCTATGACCAAGCCCGCACAGCTTACGAGCTCCAAAAACAGCAATTTCAATATTCCCTACAGCAAGCAGAGGCGACTTTAAACGCTGCTAAGGAAAACCTTTTAATGCTTAAGACAGGAGCTCGTCCTCAGGAGATTAAGCAAGTGGAGGCGCTACTCGCCCAAGCAGAAGCGAACCTAAGGAATGCCGAATCAAATTATCAGCGAACTAAGATGCTCTACTCTCAAGGGGCGGTAGCGAAGCAAGCCTTGGACCTCGCCCAAATGCAATATGATATTGCAAAGGCGCAGGTTGAATCCGCGAGACAGCAACTTGAACTCGTGAAGATCGGTCCAAGGGAAGAACAGATAAGGATTGCGGAGCAGAATGTGAGACAAGCAGAGGCGATGTATGAGCTCGCCAAGGCATCAGAGCAACAGGTTAGAATCCGCCAACAGGATATGGAAGCGGCAAAGGCAGCTGTTGAGCAAGCAAAGGCTGCTTATAATCTTGCCCTTAATAGTTTGAAGGAAGCAAATATCACATCTCCGATAAGCGGATATGTGCTCAGCAAATTGGTTGACATCGGGGAAATAGTCGCACCAGGCATCCCGCTTTTCGTAATAGTTGATACGGGCTCCTCTTATGTTGATTGTATCGCCTCTGAGCTTGATGTCGCCCGCCTGCGAGTGGGGCAGGAGGTAGACCTCGTCTTTGATGCTATGCCAGATAGAACTTTCAAACAGAAAATAAGCGTGATTTCTCCCGCAGGTGACCCTACCAGCAGGTCTTTTCTCGTTAGGATAACCCTCCCTCAAACACCCTTTATGCTAAAGCCCGGCATGTTTGCTCGGGCGAGGGTAATCCTTGGGAAGAAAAGGGGCATCTTCCTCCCCCAAGCATGCGTTTATCTAGAAGGCAATGATAGGTATGTATCGGTGGTGGAGAATGGTAAAGCCGTTAAGAAGAAGGTAAAAACGGGGGCAACCATTGGGGATTTGATAGAGATAGTGGAAGGCGTTAAGGAAGGCGAAGAGGTGATAGAAAGAGGGGATGCCGTGCCAGTGGGAGCTAAGGTAAACATAAGGCAAGTGAAAGAGGCGAGCGTTCCAGAAACAGCGTATATGATTGCTCCTTAAAAAATCAGTGCCCTATTTCCTCCCAGCTATTTCCTTCCCCGATTTTAACGACCAGAGGGACGGCAAGAGGATAGACATTCTCCATCTCCTCTTTAAGGATTTGTTTCGCTTCTTCTTTAACATCTTTTCTCGCCTCTATAAGCAATTCATCATGAACCTGCAAGAGCAATTTCATGGGCAACCCCGTCTCCTTTATTCTTCTATGAATCCTCACCATTGCTAACTTTATCAAGTCCGCAGCCGTTCCTTGCACAGGAGCGTTTATCGCAGCCCTCTTTCCGAACTCCCTCACCATCTTATTTGAGCTTAAAAGCTCGGGCAAGGGACGCTTCCTCCCGAAAATCGTCCTCACATAGCCCCTCTCCCGCGCCTCCTCAATCGTCTTATTCACATACTCCTTTACCTTCGGGAACTTCTGAAAATATTGCTCTATATATTCCTTGGCTTCCTTTTCCGAGATGCCAAGCTCCTTTGCAAGCCCGAATTCAGAGATTCCATAAACAATCCCAAAATTCACCGTCTTTCCTTTCCTTCTCAACTCCTCTGTAACATCCTCCAATGGAATCCCAAAAAGGGATGAAGCTGTCAAAGCGTGAATATCCGCTCCCTTCTGAAATGCCTCAATCAATGCTGGGTCCTCGCTTATATGAGCGAGAACCCTCAGCTCTATCTGTGAGTAATCAGCGGATATGAGGACATATCCCTCATCGCTGATGAATGCTCCCCTCAGCCTCTTCGCCCATTCCCCCCTCACTGGGATGTTTTGCAAGTTCGGCTCAGAGGAAGAAAGCCTGCCCGTTGCCGTAACACACTGATTGAAAGATGTATGCACTCTTCCGTCCTTATCTGCAAGCCTTGGCAAAACATCAATATAGGTTCCCTTGAATTTCGCCAACTCCCGCCACTCCAATATCTTCCCTGCAATCTCATATTGAGGGGCAAGCGATTCCAATACCTCAGCATCTGTGGATAAGCCGGTCTTCTTCTTCTTGCCCAGAGGAATCTTCAAGCGTTCAGTTAGAACCTCCCTCAACTGTTTCGGAGAAGCTATATTGAACTCCACACCCGCTAACCTGTATATCTCCTTTTCAACCTCCCTCATCCGCTCCGTTAACTCTCCCGATAGCTTCCTCATCAAAGGTATATCAATCTTCACACCCACCATTTCCATATCAAATAGAACGCTCAAAAGCGGCATCTCTATTTCATAGAAAACCCGTCCCAACTCTTCAGCTCTCAATCTCTCCTCCATCTTCTCCCTCAAATCAAACAGCGAAAGAGCCTGCAAAGAAGGGTTATTTGATAATTCCTCTCCCAAGAGCTCTCTATATACATCCTCAAGCCTATGCCCACCCCTTATTGGATTTAGAAGATAAGAAGCAATCATGGTGTCAAAGGCTATGCCTTTAAGGTAGACATTTTCCTCCTTGGCTAAAAGAAGCATTATGCTCTTTAAGTCGTGCCCTAATTTGGGAATTTTCTCATCGGAGAGAATGGGTTTAAGAGGCTCAATTTCGTTGTCCATTGAACCGAATAAATCTTTTCCCCTGGAAAGAGACAGTGAGAAGACCTCTCCTCCCTTCGTGGCTATATGAAGCTTTCCCTCCCCAATATGAAGGGCTATTTCTTGAGGAGTTTTCGCCAACATTTTTCCTAAATCATCTGCGGATTGAACCTCCTTGACCATCTTTTGGGGAACCTCTTCCCTTACGAATAGGGAGCTTTCTTGGTTAGGCAACCTCTCTATAAGCTTCTTCATCTCCAGTTCCTGTAAGATTTCCCTTATGCGCCCCCAATCCGGTCGGAAAGGCGGGACATCGTCAAGGCTCACGGGAAGGTCTCTTTTCAAAAGCGCAAGGCTCTTATTCCGCCTCACTATGTCCTCATATGCTAAAAGGGTCTCTCTCAGTTGGGGAGGTAGCTCATCAATATGTTCATAAATATCCTCAATGGAGGAAAATTTCTCCAACAGCTGGGAAGCCTTCTTCGGTCCAAAACCAGGGATGCCCGGGATGTTATCCGAGACATCACCGGCTAAGGATTTCAAGTCAGGGATTTTAGAAGGCGGCACCCCATATCTTTCCTTCACAGCTTCTTCATCTATTTCTCTAATATCGGTCATCCCAACCCTGGGGATAAGCAGCTTGACATTTTCTCCCACGATTTGCAGACAATCAAGGTCACCCGAAAGTATGTACACATTCCACCCTTTCTCCTTGCCCTGCAAGGCGAGGGTAGCTATTATATCATCCGCTTCGTAGCCCTCCATCTCCTTTATAGCTATTCCAAAGGCTGAGGTTATCTCCTTAATGTAAGGGATTTGCAGGGAAAGGTCGCTGGGCATAGGAGGGCGTGTCGCTTTATAAGCCGAATATTGTTTATGACGAACTGTGGGAGCGGGCAAATCAAACGCTGCGACTGCGTAATCAATTGAATAATCCTGAACAAGTCTAATAAGCATTGAAGTAAAACCGAATATCGCATTTGTGGGGAGACCTTTTGAGGTTGATAAATAGGGTAGGGCGTGATAAGCCCTATAGATTAAGCCTTGACCATCCAATAGATAAAGGGTTTTCCTCATCTGGATTATTATATAAAATTAAAACTGACCCTTCAATATGAATTTTTGTCTAAAAATAATTGACAAACAACGCTTACCTATTAGAATACCTATTAAAGAAACAAAATAGCCTCTATATGCGTCTAAAAATTAGGAGGTGAACAAGTTGTTGAAAAAGGTTAGTTTGATTATCGTGTTATGTCTGGTCAGTTTTGGAGCGTTCGCTCAAGAAGCAACGCCCACCCAAACACAAACGGAGACAACACTGGCGGGGATAACCCTTGGGAAGTCATGGGACCATGTAGTGAAGCTTTACGGACAACCTGACGAGATTGTAGTTGGGCTCCGTGTAGGAGTTACGACCACAGCTGGCGGTTTCCCTGGTATGATGCCCGGGATGGGCGGGGCAGGGATGATGGGTGCGGGGATGATGGGTCCCGGAGCTATGCCGGGAGCAGGTGGGATGCCCGGAATGATGAGACCCGGCGCAACACCCGGAATGCCCGGTATGATGGGACCGGGAATGACACCTGGTATGCCCGGCATGATGGGACCAGGAATGATGCCCGGTTCAACGGGAGGAGCGCCCGGTTCAGCAGGCAGAATGCCTGGGATGATGGGCTCTGGTATGCCTGGGATGATGGGTTCCGGTATGCCCGGAATGATGGGTCCCGGAATGGGTCCGATGCCAGGGATGCGCCCCGCGGGAACTGCCACGCCTATGGGTGGACCAGTAGGTCCTCAAGGAGGAGTCTTCCCCTTGCCAGGCATCTCTGGAGCGGGAGGACCTATGACCCAGGGAGCTATGCCCTCAACCCAAACTGAAACTGTTTCAGCAGATAAAGTTCTTTGGATTTATCGCCTGAAAGGAGGCGTAACCCTGCGTGTTACGCTTCTACAATCCAAGGGTAGGGTAGTGGAAGTCACGGTCAGCGGGACGAGCTGGTCAAAAGCCCGCACTTCAAAGGGAATAACCTTGGGCAGCTCTTACACCGATATTTTGAATGCTTACGGATTTCCTGAGGAGCAATCGGAGAGCGGAGGCATTCTCTTCTGCCGCTACGACGAAACATACCACGTTGTATTTGGCTTAAGAAATAAGAAGGTGGTTTCCATCACCATATCTATGTAAAGGGTGCCACGCTCCCTCCAAGATTTAATAGCGGAGATAAGAGATAGCGCCAGCATAGTAGATGTAATTAGCTACTACATCCCCGTAAAACGGGCGGGGCGCTCCTATAAAGCTCTTTGCCCCTTCCACCCCGATAGAAATCCCTCCTTGATGATAAGCGAGGAGAAGGGGCTTTGGCACTGCTTCGGTTGTGGTGCTGGTGGAGATGTTTTTTCCTTTGTAATGAAAATGGAGAATGTAGATTTTATGGAAGCGGCCAAGCTCGTGGCGGAGAGAGTCGGCATTCCTTTCAAATGGGAGGGTAGGGGGAGATGGGATAACATCCTTGAAATATGCGAGACCTGCGCTAAATATTTTCACAATGTCCTTTTGAGCAAACCAGAGGGAGAAAAGGCCTTGCACTACTTGCAGGGTAGGGGAATGAATATGGAAACGATAAAACAATTTATGCTCGGCTTCGCTCCCCCTGATTTAAAAGAGCTCCTCAATCTTCTTAAGGACTATCCAAACGAGGATTTGGAAAATTGTGGAATCTTCTCCAAAAGAGAAGGCAGACTTCATCTCATATTAAGTGGAAGAATAACCTTCCCTATCTTTTCACCCAATGGGAAGGTGATAGCTTTCGGTGGCAGGGTGCTTGACGATTCTACTCCAAAATATATAAATAGCTGGGAAACAGCGCTTTTCAGAAAGGGAAGAATTCTCTATGGCTTTCATTTGGCGAAGAAAGATATTATGGAGGCAAAGAAAGCCTTTATCGTTGAAGGTTATATGGACCTCATAGCTCTTTATTCAGCGGGGATAAAAAACACGGTCGCCACATTGGGGACAGCTTTGACTGATGAACATCTGCGTCTTTTGAAAAGATATTGTGAAGAGATATACCTCGCTTTCGACCCGGATTCTCCAGGGATGAACGCCACTTTAAGAGCAAGCCCTTTAATTGAGGAAGCTGGCTTAAGGGCGAAGGTCATTCTCATTCCCGAGGGATACGACCCAGATACATTCATAAGGAAGAAAGGTAAGAAAGGTTTTGAGGAGATTGTTGAGAAAGCAGTTGATATAAGCGATTTCCAGTTGAAAAAGGCTCTTGAAAAGGGCGACGAAGGAAGGCAAGAAGCCATAGATATAATCTCTAATATAAGCGACCCGGGAAAGAGGAACGAGGTGAGCAAGAAGCTCGCTGAGGAGCTTGCTAAGGGGGACCCCGAGATGGTTAGAGAGTATTTGAACTGGATAACATTGGAAGTAAGGAAGAGAAGGGCAGGGGATAGGACAAAGGTAAGGGTTACCGCTACCCCCTCTATGCGGCCAGAGGAGGCATTGGGAAAGATGGAAAAGGTGGAAAAGGAATTTGTCCGTTCCCTTCTCTTAGAGCCCTCTTTCATAAAGCCGGTAACTGAAATAATTAAGGAAGAGCTTCTTTCAAATAGCTTGCTGAGGAGCATATATAGTAAGATAAAGTCCTTGGCAGGGGAGGGGTTCTCTCGGGGAGCGCTACTGGACATGCTTGAAGAAGAAGAGAAGAAAAAAGTGAGCGAGATCGAGCTTGAGGAACTACCTCCTCCCACAGAACAAGTGGTTTATGATTGCGCCCTCAAGATACTTGAAATTTATCTTAAAAGAGTTGGACAAATCAATCGGGAAGCGTTAAAATTAATAAATGAGGGAAAGCTTGCCCGTAAAAAATCAATCGTTTCTTTGCGCTCTCTTTTTAAAACTCTTCAGAACCTTTTGTAAAACAAAAGGTTCGCAAGGGAGTGAATAGTTTGGTAAGAAAGAAAAGAGAGGAAGGGTTCTATCCCCCAGATCCAGATTTTGAGGAGATGGATTTCATAGAGGAGGAAGAAGAAGAAGAAACGGAGTGGGAGGATAAAACGGACAGACAATTTGTAATAGAAGACGCAATGAAAGCCTGGTTGAAGGAAATCGCTAATATACCCCTATTGACCCCAGAGGAAGAGGTAGAGTTGGCGAAGAGGATAGAGCAGGGAGATATGGATGCGAAGCGGAAGATGATAGAGGCAAATTTCCGCTTAGTGATAAGCATCGCAAAGAAGAAGATGGGGAGGGGATTGCCCTTTGCAGACCTAATTGCGGAAGGACATCTCGGTCTAATCAAGGCTGTTGAGAAATTTGACTGGCGTAAGGGATTTAAATTCTCCACATATGCTACCTGGTGGATAAGGCAGGCGATCTCCCGTTCAATAGCCGACCAAGCGCGGCTTGTTCGTATCCCTGTTCATATGGTGGAAAACCTACACAAGCTGACAAGGGCGGCAAGGCAGCTGACGCAGCGTTTGGGGAGAAAGCCCACTGAAGAGGAACTGAGTATGGAGACGGGCTTGACGATTGATGAAGTGCGCCGTATAATGGAAATTAGCCCTGACCCCATATCGCTTGATAATCTCACCGGCGAAGACGAGGATACAAGGGTAATGGATTTCGTAGCGGATAGCGACGCTCCATCGCCAGAGGAAGAGGTAGCACGCTCTATGCAGAGGGAAAAATTAGAGGAACTTATAAGTTCCTGCTTGACGCCAAGGGAACAATTGGTTATAAGATTAAGATATGGATTTGATAGCGGATATCAAAGGACATTGGAGGAAGTGGGGAGGATTTTGGCAGTAACAAGAGAGAGGGTACGCCAAATAGAGGCGAAAGCCTTGAAAAAGATGCGCCACCCTCATAGAATTAAAAAATTGAAAGAGGTTATAGATTTTGATTAAATGGGCCCGTAGCTCAAGGGAAGAGCAGCCGGCTCATAACCGGTTGGTTGCTGGTTCGAATCCGGCCGGGCCCACCAATAAAGGAAAGGAGAGGATGGCTAAATGAAAAAAGCAGGCATGTTTTTGCTGGCACTTATACTCTTCGTCGTGATCTCCCTCTTGGTATATTTCGCTAAATCACCGGAAAACATTGCTTCCTCCTACGGTTTTGCCTATCTATACACGATTCCCATCGTCCTTGCTTCCCTTTTAGGATTGTTATATTCCGTTGGCTTCGCCATAGCCTCATGGCTTCTTTTGATTTGGGTTACCTGGGGAGTGGGGACCTTTTGGGTCAGCATAGTAGCTCTTCTCAGCTGGCTTCTGCTCGCTATTTTGACCTCCAACCTTATCTCTTCTTTTGAGAGAAGGTTGAAGTATTTCTCCACTCTTTCGGATATGGAGAAAAGGATGTGCGGAATGCTCAATATGTCTCAGCTTTTATCAACGATGGTGGAGGAAACAACAAAGGCTTTGGGAGTGAAGGGTTGTTCAATCAGGCTATTGGACCCTAGCGGACAAAAACTTGAGATAAAAGCAGTTTACGGATTGAGCAAGGAATATCTTGATAAAGGACCAGTGGATGTGGAACATAGCAAAGTGGATAAGGAAGTTTTAGAGGGGAAGATTGTTTACATAGAGGATGCGACTAAGGACCCACGGTTCCAGTATCCCGAGGAGGCTAAGCGAGAGGGAATCGTCTCGGTTCTTTCCGTCCCATTGAGAGTAGCGGATAGGAAGATAGGAGTAGTGAGAATATACACGAGCGAACCAAGAAAATTCTCAAAGGACGAGATAGATTTCGTGAACTCCATCGCCGCCCAGGCAGCGATAGCGATTCAAAACGCAGCCCTCTACGAGAACCTCCGCCAGCAATACAGGGATGTAGAGGACATTCTCTGGAAAAGCATCTGGTAATTTTATAAATAACGGTAAAATTCCCGGGGGCGCAACTCCGAAAAGTCGCCTTTATCCAAAAGGAATTTGCGGATGTCAAGGCAAAGATGACATTTTGATACATAGCCTTCCTTTATTTCCTCATATCCATATTCCCTTGCGAAATTGAATAATCCCTCAAAATCTTGGGAAACCAAGAAATTCAAAACCGGATAGAAACTCAAATCTATTCCTTCAAATAAGATTTTGTCAAGATTTCTCCAATCTCCAAGGGATATTCCTCCGCAATATCCTGGGAGGAAATTCCCATAATTATCAAAGTGATTGTGCCAATTCCTAATAAAAGGCGGCTGGCAAGGTTGATTGAAGAAAAAACTCGCCGGATATTTTGGATAAAACTCGCCCAGCTTATAAACAGCCCTCCCCATCAATAAAAGTTCAACTCGTCCCGATAACTCATCCCTTGCCAGCCTCTGATAATCGCCAAGCCTCATCTTTCCCTTTATGCCAATCTTCTTGAAGAGATAGTAGTATTCCATCTGATATACCATTACGTTCCCGGGGAAAACCTCCTGAGCGATTCTTATCGCTCTCTCGGTTCTTTCAAAGGGAACGAATTCAAGATAAAAGGGATTGACGGAAATCAAAATCCCTTTCAATCCCTTCAATTTAAGCAATTCCAGCTTCTCCCTCGTTATTTTGTCATCCTTACACCAGTAGCAATTGGTTTCAATGAAAGTGGAGGGAATCTTCAATTCGTTAGCTATTTCAACTGCTTTGAGAAGTAGGGGGAAATTGATAAAGGGTTCGCCGCCTGTAAAATGAAGCCCGTAATTCAGACTTACTCGTTCCGTCCCGAAAGGACTGGGCATAATTTTCCCCGCAAGCTTTGATAATAAATTCTCCAAATCCCTCTCCGAAATCCAGCCTTTCCACCTCGGCGTGCAAGCATACATGCAATGGAGACACTCCGCGTTGCATTGATAGGAAAGTATTACACCAGCGGAAATAGGTACCGGTAGTCTAATTCCCTTCATTTTAAAATCGTTTTTCCTCTTCAAGAAAAGTTAACATAAGATTTATTATCGGAACAAATATGCCTTGGAGAAAAAATCATTCTTTTTCAAACCTCGTTCCCTTTCCCACTAATCCCAACCTCAGAATTCGCACCTTGCCTACTCCATCCTTCGCTATCCTCACTTTCCCTAACTCATAGGATTTTAAACCAAACCCGTCGCATATTTCCTTGACCTTACCCACGTCCTCTTCCGGAGTTATAACCGCAAAACCTACCCCCATGTTAAAGACCCTAAACATCTCCTCATCGGGTATTTCTCCCTCTTTTTGGATAATCTGGAATATCGCAGGTATTGGCGGCAAGTCCTCAACCTCTATCTCTATCGGCTTCTCAACCCTTAAAAGATTTAACCACCCTCCTCCCGTGATATTCAATAACGCCTTAACCCTGACCTTCCCCATTATCTCATATACCTCCCTCGCGTATATCCTGGTGGGCTCCAAAAGCTCCTCGCCTATCGTTCTTCCCAAATCGGGAATATATCTGAAAATGGAAAGATGGTCTTTCAAAAGAACCTTCCTTGCCAAGGTCAACCCGTTACTATGAATTCCACTGCTCTCCAGCCCAATCACGACATCCCCATCCTCAATATCCTGCCCAAGAATAACCTCATCGGGATTGACAATTCCGACACAGGCACCCGCTAAATCAAAAGCATATCCCTTTCGCATCCCTCTTAACATCTCTTTCAACTGCGCCGTCTCTCCTCCCACGATTTGTATGCCCGCTATCCTTGCCCCCTCATACAACCCCTTTCCTATCTCCTCAAGAAGGTCCTCCCTTGGCTCCTCAAGTGCTATGTAGTCAACCATAAATACTGCCCTCGCCCCAACGCATAGCACATCGTTTACATTCATAGCAACGCAGTCTATCCCAACTGTGTCGTATTTTCCCAACATCTGTGCTACCAGAAGCTTAGTTCCTACCCCGTCTATCGTTATCGCTATCCCTAAATCGCCAATTCTTATTACATTTGCGAAATACCCTATCGGTAAAACATCTTCCCCCAAACTTTTCCTTACCCACCCAAGAAGACCTTCCATCCCCTTCTCTTCCCTTTCAATATCCACTCCCGCCTTGGTATAATCCCATCTCTTCTCTTCCATCTCACTCACCTATTCTCACCCTGAAGAATTTCCTCTTCCCAATTTGAATTATCATTCCGTCCTCAACGGGAATATCCAAATCGCTGTTGCTAATTTGTTGCTTATTTACCTTTATTGCTCCCTGGCTGATTAATCTCTTTGCCTCCCTCGTTCCGCTGACATAACCAGATAGCAAAAGGAGCCTTATTATCCATATTTTGCCATCCTTTATGTTCTCTTTATCTATCCAAATCTCCTCCATTTGGCTGGGAATTTCCCTTTTCCGAAAGACCTTTTCAAACTCCTCCTTCGCCTTTTCCGCCATCTCTTCGTTATGATATGTAGCAACTATTCTGTAAGCGAGCTCCATCTTCAAATCCATTGGGTTCAACTCGCCACTTTCCACCTTGCTTTTCAGCTTCATGATTTTCTCTTGTGAATAATTCAAAAGAAGACTTAAATATCGCCACATTAGTTCATCGGATATGGACATAAGTTTGCCGAACATCTCCTCTGGTGGTTCTGTTAAACCCACATAGTTGTTAAGGCTCTTGCTCATCTTCTGAACCCCGTCCAAGCCCTCAAGTAAAGGAAGGGTCATAACTATTTGGGGAGGCTGTCCGTTTTCCCTTTGAAGCTCCCTTCCCACGAGCATGTTGAACTTCTGGTCCGTTCCGCCGATTTCAACATCCGCCGATATCATAAGGGAATCATATCCCTGCATAAGAGGATAAAGAAGCTCGTGAATATAGATTGGCTTCTCATTCTTAAATCTTATGGCGAAATCCTCTCTCTCCAACATCCTCGCTAATGTATACTTGGAGGCAAGCTGATTTATCACATCCTCCAAATCCATTGAGGAAAACCATTGGGAATTGAAGATTATCTCCGTTTTATCAAGGGCGAGTATCTTCCCCACTTGTTGGAGATAGGTCCTGGCATTCTTCTCCACCTCTTCTCTACTCAGCTGCTTTCTTGTTTGCGACTGTCCTGAGGGGTCACCTATCATCGCGGTGAAATCGCCGATAATGAAAACTACTCTATGCCCAAGCTCTTGAAACTGACGAAGCTTATTTAAGGGAATGCTATGCCCTAAATGAAGGTCAGGGGCGGTTGGGTCAGCTCCATATTTTACTGTTAATCTCTCTTTTGTTTTTAATCTCTCTAATAACTCCTCCTCTGTGATTACCTCCACACACCCACTGGTTAATATTTGGAGTTGTTCCTCAGGACTCATCTTACCTTTACATTCATCACAACATCTCTCACTCCCGGCTTTCTCTTGATGATATCCCTTGCTCTTTCCATCTCGGCGTTGAGGTCCCGGTTGTCTCCTCTTATCCTTCTAACAACTCCCTCAATTCTCACAATACCCATAGATGCGGTAACTCGCAATCCACTTATGTTTATTCGTCTGCGGGTTAATTCGCTCATAACCGATTTCGCGAGAATAGCATCCTCCGGGCGCATTTTCTTACCTCCTTTGCATAAATTTGTCTTATTAATATAATTATAAAGGATATTATGAGCTTGTTCAAGAAGAAATGAAGACCATTAAATACTGGGAAGGAAAAGAATTTGAAGATTTACACCTCTCTATTTGCCTTTCAGAAGAGGTTAGACCCGCTGTAGGTCTCCCTGCTTCTACGCCTCTACAATCTTTCTGTAGCATAATTCGCCAGACTTACAAAGGCTTAAATAGATGTCTGATGAATGATAAGAGGAATCTTCAAATAGCTTGCGAAAATAAGCGCCCTTACATCTACGAGTGCCACGCTGGTCTCATAGATGGAGTAATTCCCATAATCTTCTTGGACAGGTGCGTTGCATTCATTATGTTAGGGCAATTCCTCACGGAAAAACCATCCGAAGAGAAATTCACGAGTATCTGGGAAAAAGTAAAGGATTTGCCTGTGGATAGGGAAGAGCTTAAAAAGGCATACTGGGAGCTTCCAGTCGTTCCCATTTCCTTGGTTAACGATGTGGCAAACACGCTATTTGAGTTGGCAAACAATATAAGGGATTCTCTTGTGAATGCGCTTAAGTATAGTAAGAGGGATTACAGAAGGCTTAAAGAGCTTCGGGAAAGAAAGAGAGAAGCTGATTTTGAAAAGGATTTGATAAACCTACAGCTTTGGCTCTCTCATCATCAGCAGCCGAACTATCCATATGAGGAGGAAAGGGAACTTCTAACTCGTTTAAGATATGGAAGCAAAAACAGCATCCTTGTCTCTTTGTCTCGCATCTTAAACCATATATTGGAAAACTGGGAATTGGACTCCTTGGGAGTTAAGTCACAGGTATGGGGATTGGTCCTTTCAATTCTTGGAGTGATAAGAATGTTCACTCCCCATCAAGTCGACCTTCTCAAATTAACTATGCAGTATGCCTCCCTACTTGATAAATGCAAAACAAAAGAAGAGATAATAGATACCGTGAGTTGGATTATGAACGATTTAATGACTCTTTGGGAGGAACCCAGATTAGGACAATCCGTTATTGAGAGAGCGAAGAAATATATATTGGACAATTATTCCGAGGAGTTAAGGTTGGAAACCGTGGCAAGGGAGGTTCACTTAAGCCCGACTTATTTTAGCGCTTTGTTTAAAAAGATGACTGGGTGCAGCTTCGCGAAATATTTAACGAGGGTGAGGATAGCTAAAGCGAAAGAACTTTTAGAGAATACAGATATTCCCGTAACCGATATCGCTTTCCAAGTGGGTTTCAATGACCCCGCCTATTTCGCCGCTATTTTCAGAAAAGAATTCGGTTTGACCCCTCTCGCCTACAGAAAGCTTAAAAGAGGACAAACACAAACACTCTAACCCCACAATACTTGGTAAAGCAAGGACCTTAAAACCAAATATCAAATAAAATATCTTAAAAATCTCCTATTGTTCAATAAGAAACTCATAGAAATTTGCTACCTCATCGGTCATTATTTACACTGAACAAATCTCAAAAAAAAGGAGGTGCTCTTTGATGAGGCGTAAAGGCTTCACCCTTATAGAATTGTTGGTCGTAATCGCTATAATAGCGATTTTGGCGGCCATCCTCTTCCCAGTGTTCAGCAGAGCACGGGAGCAGGCGAGAAAAGCTAGCTGCCAATCAAGCTTGAAGCAGATAGCCAATGCCTTCCTGATGTATGCCCAGGACTGGGATGAATGCTTGCCCACAGGAAGTCGGGTCAATAATATCTGGTGGTACCAGCTTATTCAACCCTATCTTAAGAACTCACAAATCCTAAAGTGTCCCTCCGCTTCTGCAGGAATCCTTCAACCGGATGGCTCCACTCAACCAGCTGGCGATGTCAATTATGGCATCGCTTCCTGTATGCTTTGCCCTCACTGGTGCGACCCCCCTCGCGGTCTATCCCTTGCCAAACTTGAGAATCCCGCTGAACTCGTTATGGTTGCCGATTCCCTCTCCACCTTCGCCTGCTCCTGGTTCATTGCCTATCCAAACGCATGCGCCGCTTCGTGTATGGAGGATAGAAGGGACGCCAAATATACTCGCCACTCTGAGGGAGATAACATCGCCTTTTGCGATGGACATGTTAAGTGGCTGCATTCGCAGGAAATCGGCAGCTGGGATTTCCACAACGCTCATATAGTCCCGGCGATGATATGGTAAGGGTTTAGATGATTTGGGGCAACCCCTTTGGGGTTGCCCCAAATCCAAATACATTCAGGGACCGCTCATAGTTGACACTACGCTCATTACTTTACGGCATTCTTTTCTCCATAACTGGCTCGTGCCCTTTAAATAACAAAGTTATGTGGCTCGGCTTTGCTATCCCGTCCATCATCTATACACTGAACACTTTTCAAAAAGCTTTTCCCAACCTTCCCTCAATAAATCTCAATATAAATCTCAAACAATACCTCACTGGACGTCCTTGGGATAACATTGAATATCTTTACATCTATATCTCTTTTGCCACAATCGGTTTCTTCTACCTTCTCCCTACCCAGCTTCTATTTAGTTTCTGGGTCTTTTACTTCTTCTTCAGAGCTCAGGAATTGATAGCTGTTTACCTCGGCGCGGAAACTACTATAGCCCCTCACTCTGGAGCCTCTCTTTTCCTCTCCTACGAAACAGCGGGAGCTTTCTTCGTGACCGCTGGATATCTCTTTTACATTGCCCTTCCCCATCTTAAGAAGATTGTGAGAAACGAATATAAAAAAGAAGACGAGGTGATTCCATATAAAGTTGCATTCTGGGGACTCATCGCTTCGCTTCTCTTTATTTGTATTTGGTCTAATAAAGCGGGATTAGGTTTGGCTATTGCCCTATTTGAGTTCGGTATTTACATATTCGTTGAAGCCCTCGTGATGGCTCGGGCAACCTCGGAAGGCGGTATGATTATGATATGAGCGAGGGTTGCTTCAACCCTATAGAGATTTACTCCTTGTTTGCCTCCCCAAGTTCGCTCGGCGCAAGAAACCTCTCCCTTCTTCCATTTATGGATTCCCTTTTTACGAGGGATTTGAGAGGAATATTGATAACAGCATTCCTTGATAGTTTCAAAATCGGGGATTCATTGAAAGTCAAAAGGAGAAATTTAGCGATTGTATTTGGGATAGCCGTTCCCTTCTCCATTTTGATAGCCACCATCTTTCTTAGGTGGAGCAATCTTTACCCTCTTTTTAATAATTATGAGAAAGAGGTTCTGGTGGTTTCCCTTCCACCCACTCGGCTTCGCCCTTTCAACTTCCTGGGGAGTGATAGTCTCTGGTTTCCCATCTTTTTAACTCTCTATGCCTGCCTAACAAACAATCCAATTCCCTTTTTCCCATGCCCCTGATTCTCCTTGCTATGCGGATTGGAAAGCCTTTATTATTTAAACATGATGACCTATAAAATTCTCTTCCCAATCTTGTTTCTTCTTACCTTAAGCGCTAAGCTCACATTTCCTCTCAGCATAGAAAAACTTATCGTCGCCCCGGTTCTGCCTTGCAAGGGTGAAAGGTTTAAGCTTCGCATTAACTTGAAAAACGAAGAAGATAAACCAATTGAAAATGTCTCCATATCTCTTTACCTCCAAGACGGTGGAAGAGAGAAAGAAATAAAGAAGATAACAATTCCAAAGTTAGAAACTGGAGAAAATAAATTGGAAATTGGGGAATGGATAGCGAAGGAAAGCGGGATTTATAATTTGAAGGTAAAAGTAATAGCTAAGGGGAAAGTTTTCTCTAAGGAAACGAGTTTTCCGGTGGTGGAAAGAAAGGTGGAGTTTGCCTGGTATGGAACACCTAAGGATTTGAAGTTCCCCACTATATGCACAACGATTAGACAGGAAGAGATAGAGGAATGGCTTTGGGAAGGAAGGATTCCACTGGTTTTTAAGCCTGGGGTTTGCTATTGGAGTCAACATCCCGAATCCAAGATAGAAGAGCAAGTCGCCTGCTGGTCAAATATACCGAAGGGAGCGGAGGGAATAGGGATAGACGAGTATGGCGCCTGTGAAGTAAGCGACAAAGTATTGGAAGCGATAAAAATGTTCAAAAGAAATAATCCCAATCTCAAAATCGCCCTATGGACAACTGGTGGAGATGAAGAAAAGCTTTCCCCATATGTGGATTATTTTCTACCCGAAGTTTACTTAAACTATCACAATATGCATCTTGGAGTATTAGAAGAAGCCATTAAAGGGATAAAGGAAAAGAGATTGGAAAGGCAAACCCTTATTGGATTAGGGATAAATTATGAGCCCCAGCACAGAACTCTTTTGACTGCACCCGCTGAATTGGAGGAGCAATTCAGGTTGATAAAATCCTCCTGCCCAGATATTTTGGGTGTTGCAATCTTTTATTATGGCAGCGTTCCACAGCTCGACAGGCTCTCGGACGAACTTTTTTATCGCTATTTCGTCCTTCCCGTTTATTCCTATGAATGGACAATTGGAAAGGAAAAGGGAATCGCAAAGGTGAAAGGTAAAGTGAAAAACATAGGGAATATGAAGGGAAAGGAAGTAGAAGTCCTTCTTTTAGTTGATGGGAAAAATTTCAAGAAAGAGAAAATAGATAACCTCAAGGTCAATCGGGAAAAGGACTTCACATTTGAACTCAAGGGTTTGAAGAAAGGTTTTCACATAATAAGAGTGAGAATTATTGGGGATGCAAACTCAACCGTTTTGAATAATGAAAAAGAGGAAGTTTTGGCTGTAGGCATCTCTCCCCCGAGCCCATCTTCCTCCAAAGGCTTCTCAGCCCTTTGGCTTCCGCCCTCACCTATGAAGAGGGAAAACCAGCCATTGTATTATAAATTGCCCAAAGGATGGCGTTCAGCGCGAGTCATCTCAATGGACCAAAATGGAGTTCTTCTCAAGGAATTCCCTTGCCAGATAAACAGTGAAGGAGAGGCAATATGGATGGAAGATGAAATACCGGCAGGTGAAAGGCGCTTCTATTTGCTTTTTGAGGTAGAGAGAAAATGCTCTACGATATTTTTCATTAAAGAGAAATGGACATTTGAGAACGAATATTATAGGGCAAGCTTTGATTTAGAGAGGGACGAGTTAAACGAGCTAAGCGTTGAGGGAGAAAACCTATTTTCTTCTCCATGGAAATTGGAACTCCAGCCAGTGAAAAATCTCAATATTTTAAGGGAAAAAATAGCTCTTAACCAAGGTGAGGTCTTCAGTGAGCTGGTGATTCCCTTTGAGAGCGAGGAATTGAAGGGCTATAGCAGATACACTCTTTTCAGGAAGAGTCCTTTAATTGAGATAAGAAGAAGTATAACGCCTAAAGGGGAAATTGAGACCGAAGGGGCAAGGGAGGGGGCTTCTTTAACCCAAAGGGAAGGCGTCTTTCAAGCCTACGCTGGTGAGGGAGCGCTAAGGATAAGCAAGGGGAGGTTGGAGGTAAGCGATAAATATCGGGATTTGTATTTCGGTTATTTGGGCAGTTCGCCATCTCCGGATAACAGGAGAAAGGCTGGCTGGTTTGATTTCTCCTGGATAGACCCTCCAATTGGACTTGGAATAGCTATAATTGAGCGTTGGATAGATAGCAAGAGCAAGACATATGATGTAACCCGCTTTTACGATGGAGGGGATTGGATTGACATATTCTATGTTTTTCAAACGAAGTCCACTCTAAATCGTCAACAAGAATCAAAGGTCTATCTTCTTCCCCATAGATTTAGCGATTTGGAAAAAGATAAATCTCCCATTCAGCCTTTCTATTGGACTGCAAAGAAAGGATTGAGAGAGGCTTTTCTATTACCTTGAGCGATTTCGGGAATATATTGAAGCGTCAGCTACCTCCGGCATACATCCTTTACCGTGGGTTTTGGTTTAAATATTTTAGCGTTTCAATTTGCCGATTGGAAAATTTGTTGATAAAATTTATATGCCAAATGGCAAGGTTAGAAGAAATGTTAACTGCCTTAGGTGGTAAGGAAAATATTGAGAAGATGGACGCCTGCATCACCCGTCTTCGTTTGGAGGTAAAAGACCCTTCCAAGATAGACGAGAAAAAATTGAAAGAATTAGGAGCCTTAGGGATAGTGAAGATGGGCAAGGCTGTGCAGGTTGTTTTCGGCACCACCGCTGAGTCCATAGAGGCGGAGTTGAGGAAACTCTGGAAGGAATGAAAATTGCTGTTTGCCCCGATTCATTCAAGGGAAGTCTACCCGCCTGGGAAGCCGCTAGGGCGATTGCAAGGGGATTGAGAAGCGTTTTCACTAATGCAGAGATAAGGGAAATACCTCTTGCCGATGGCGGTGAAGGGACAGCTTTTGTAATGGCGCTCGCAACCCAGGGAAAGTTGATCTATAAAGAAGTCACAGGTCCATTAGGGGAAAAGGTTAAAGGTCATTACGCCATTTTAGGCGATGGGAAGACAGCCGTTGTGGAGATGGCTCAGGCTGCTGGGCTTTCCCTTGTTCCTCCCCGAAAGAGAAACCCTATGAAAACGACAACATATGGTGTTGGTGAACTGATCAAGTTCGCCCTTGATCAAGGAGTGGAGCGAATAATCGTAGGAATTGGCGGTTCGGCAACTAACGATGCGGGATTGGGGATGGCGCAGGCATTGGGAATAAAGGCTTTGGATAAGGATGGGAACGATGTCCCTTGGGGAGGCGAGGGACTGTTGAAATTGGAAAGAATAGAGATTGAAGGGCTTGACGAACGGATAAAAAATGTTAAAATTATAGTTGCTTGTGATGTTCAAAACACCCTTTTAGAGGCGGCGTCTATTTATGCGCCTCAAAAAGGGGCGAGTGAGGAAGAAGTGATACTATTGGAGGAAGGGTTAAGGCGTTTCGCGGAAGTAGTTAAGACCTGCCTCAACAAGGATGTATCCAATCTCCCCGGTGGAGGAGCAGCTGGAGGCTTAGGTGCTGGTCTTGTTGCTTTCCTTGATGCCTCCCTCTCCTCTGGAATAGACACGATTTTGGATTACATTGGTTTTGATGAGAAAATAAAAGATGTAGACTTGATATTCACGGGCGAGGGTAAATTGGATAGACAAACTGCTTACGGAAAATCAATTGCCGGTGCGATTAAAAGGGCTAAAGGGAAACCCGTTATAGCCCTTGCAGGAGAGATTGATGAAGGCTTTAATCCCTCCCAAGTGGGAATAGAAGCCGCCTTTTCCATTGTCAATGGTCCCATAACCTTGCGCCAATCGATGAAAAAAACCTCCTTGCTGTTGGAAAACACAGCAAGAGAGATAGCAAAAATTCTAAAGATAGGGGGTATGTTATTATGAAAGAGCTTGACCTCGTGACGAAGATTGTCCTGGAAGAGGTCGAGAAAATCGCCAGAGAACATTCTATGAAGACCTACCTCGTCGGAGGCTTCGTGAGGGACTGGCTATTGGAAAGAGAGACAAAGGATATTGACCTCGCGACCGACGGGGACCCACTTCTCCTCGCCAACGATATTGCTTCCCAGTTGGGAGGAAAAATCATCGTTATGAATGGTTACAGGGTGATAAGGTGCCTCTTGCCCGGCAGGATACAAGTAGATGTATCCAGCCTGAACGGTTCGATTGAGGAGGATATGGCAAGAAGGGACTTCACCGCCAATGCTCTGGCTGTCCCTCTTGACGACTTAAACACACTCATAGACCCCTTCAACGGCAAGAAGGACATTGAGGATAAGGTGCTCAGGATGGTCTCGGAAGAGGCTTTCCTTGAGGACCCGTTGAGGATGTTAAGGGCGATAAGGTTGGCAGCGGTATTGGGCTTCACAATTGAGGAACAGACGAAGGAAGCGATAAGACGCAATGCTCCCCTTATCACCCAGGCACCACCCGAGAGAATAAAGGAGGAACTCTTCCTCCTCTCCCGTGTCACGCCTTGCTACTCTTATTTCTACTTAATGGAGGAATTAGGACTGCTTATGGGGATTCTTCCCGAGCTATCAGCCTTGAAGGGTGTTGTTCAGGATGGCGAGGATGTATTTGAACATTCCGTTGAAACCCTCAAACATCTTGAGGAATTGCTCGCCGAGGACTTTGCCGATGTAAAGCTTGATAGCAAAGACCAATTCCTCCTAAAATTGGGGGCTCTCGTTCACGATGTTGGTAAGTTCGCCACTCGTCGTGTTGAACCCGATGGCACGGTAAGATTCATAGGGCACGATGTCCTCGGAGAAACAATGATGAGGGAGCTGGGCAGAAGATTGAGGCTCTCCAAAAAGGATGTTAAGACCCTTAGGAGATTGGTAAGACATCACCTTCGCCCAAGCTTCCTTAGCCATTTCGGCGAGCTCTCCCATAGGGTCGTTTTCCGCTTCTTCCAAGACCTCAAGGAAGACGCAATTGCGCTCCTCCTCCTTTCCTATGCGGATAGACTGGCAACGAAGAAGGTAAGCCCCGAGGATTTGGAGAAACACAAGCAGCTAACATTGAAACTTATAGATGAAGCTAAGAAGGAAGGACGCAGGCCGAGAAGGCTACTCAGCGGAAGGGATATAGTGCAGGAATTCGGCTCTCTTCCCGGACCCACAATAGGTAGGTTATTGAGGCTTGCGGAGGAAGCTTACGCTGAAGGCTTGATAAGCACAAAGGAAGAAGCTTTGGACTTCGTGCGCCGCCTCATTGATGAGGAATCCTGAAAAATGGGCTGACCTCCACATCCATTCCTCTTTCTCAGATGGAGAGTGGAGCCCAAAAGAGATAATTCAGACCGCTTCAAAACTGGGTCTTTCCGCTATAGCTATCACTGACCATGATACTATAGCGGGAGTGAAGGAAGCGAAAAAAATAGCTTCAACGGCGGGGATAGAGGTTATCCCCGCCGTTGAAATAAATACCGATTACAACGAAAAGGAAATCCATATCCTCGGCTATTACCTTGATATCAACTCTCCCGCCCTTTCGGAGGGACTGAAGAGGCAAAGGGAAGCCCGTTTGAAGAGAAACGAGGAAATAGTTGATAAGTTAAATAAACTTGGCTTGAAGATTTCCTTTGAGGAGGTTTTGGGATTAGCAGGTGGGGAATCTCTGGGGAGACCCCATATCGCACAGGCATTGGTAAACAGAGGATATGCCCAATGTAAAGAAGAAGCTTTCGCAAAGTGGCTGAAGAGAGGAAGCCCAGCTTATGTTCCCCGCCGTTCAATCTCTTGGCAAGAGGCTATCAAATTGATTAACCAAGCAAGTGGAATAGCAGTCCTCGCCCATCCCGGTAAATCCTATGTTGACTACCTTATCCCCCAAATGATTAAGGAGGGTTTAGAAGGCATAGAAGTATGGCACCCATCCCACTCCCCCGACGATAGCGAACGCTATCAACAAATGTGTGAGGATTTATTTCTCCTTCCCACCGGCGGCTCAGATGCTCATTCTTTCAATGATATTCCTTTGATTGAACAGTTTAAGGTCCCCTTTATATGTGTGGAAAAACTCAAAGGGAAAAAGCGGTAGGGTTTAAGCGAAGGGTTATTATCTTCCAAGGCTCTACTTTTAGGGAAAGCTCGTTTCCCTTAATTTCAATCTCTGGTCCCTTCAAAAAATTGCCGAGAAAATCCACAGCGATAGCTTCTTTTATTTTGAAGGGAAGTTTTACTTTAGCCTCGGTTGATTTACCCTCTATTTCATAGAATCGCAGATAATAATCCCCCTCATGGAAATAGAAAGCCGTGAGCACAAGGTTCTCGGGCTCAAGGGAAAGAAAGGAAAAAATGGGTGGCAAAATAGGAGAAAGAGACTCCTTTTCCTCGCCATCCATAAAAATTAAATCCGGAGGATGGCGAAGGAGCAAAGCTTGTTTATATACTTTTCCCTCTCTCCAATCGCCTTTGTGAAGCAATATGCTCCCCTTGAAATGATGGAGCCCTACGCCCTTCCTTTGATAATTGATATCCTTCTCCCACCCTTCACAGGTTATGATGCTATTTATGAGGATGTGATAAATCGCTCTATCTTCTTCATCAAATATAAAGTATCTATCTCCATCGTGCGAGATATAGGCAATTCCTTTTTGGGAATCACTCCAATCAATAAAAGACCTAACGAAGAAGGCACCCTTCCTCCATCGTTCTATATTTCCGCCACTTCCTTCCACGGGTCCATATATTTCCTCTGAGAGGTCCTTTCTCTCCACCGCAAACGGGGTATCGCCATAAAGTTCTCCCTCAAATGGTAAGGGATTAACAAGGGCAATAAAACCATCCTCACCTCGCCAGTCAATAAGGGTCTCAAATTCTATTCTCTTTTCGCCACTATAAAGGTGAATTTTTTGCTCTATTTTGTGAGAGTTGACCTTTCCCCTTCTTAGAAAGCTCTTGAACAAAGGGCCATCATTGACCTTCTCCACTGCATCCCATTCCACCTTCCTTTTATCCAATATCCTACCCATATGTAGTTCCGCAGTAACATCAACAAGAAAAAGAACGAGACCGCCAAAACCGACATCTCCTTTTTCCAATTTTACTTCCCCTATCTCTTCCTCCCTGAATCCGATTATTTCCCCTCCTTGCCAAATCGGTTGTAGAAAACTTCCTTCTTCCAAATCTTTAGGCTTCTCTGTTTCAACTGTTATCGTATTGTAGCCAAGGGGAGGGAGGAAAACCCTGGTCAAGACCTCCAATTCCCAGCCGGATAGACCAACTTCTCTAATCCTTTGATAGGCAATCTCCCTACCTGTCCCGTCTTTGAGGCGGATGAAGGGAGGTATCTTCTGGGGGAAAGAGAGAACCATCGGTATATAGATTCTTCTTTCCCAGGGTAGAGGATTGAATGCAACGATTACCTCTTTCTCCTTTGGAGAGATGTGATTAGAAATATCCTTTAATGCCTTGATTTTTATTCCCTTTGCTTTCCCAATGGTCTGCTGGGCGAGAGAATAGAGGTTGTCAAAATCCTCCTGGAAAAGCCACTGTGTAGCATGGGCAGAATAATTAAGTAGGTTTTCCCACAAGGGTTGGAAGCAATTTGCCTCCCAACTATATCCGAGCGCTTTAGCTATTGCAGACCAAATCTCTCCCAGACGCAGTTCCTTATCTGTTTCAATCCGCAATTTCCAAAGACCCAAAGAACCACCGAAAGCGGCGTTGTAACAGACATCACAAGGGTCAAGAGAACCCCTAACTATCGGGAGTTCTTCTTTGTTAATCTCCTTGAAGAACTCCAAGGGTGTTGCAAAGACCATAGGTATATTCTCCCTTTTGTTCCACTCTTCAACAAAGGCTAAGAGCTCCATCTCCTCGTCTGTCCATAGAGCACGGAGAGGACGAGCATCATCGTTGCCATGACTTATCCAAATCAAACCCGTGGGAGACAACACAGCGCGATAACCTATCTCCCTTTCCCACCAAAGTGCCTTAATCTCTTCCCATCTATCCCTAAAATCATCAGGAAGCATATCTTTAGTGCATAATCCTCCATAACAGGCTCTATGAGCTATTATTCTGGAGCCATCCAAACCCTCCCAGATGAATTCATAGGGTATTTCCTTGTGATTGAGCGCGACCTCCGGTCGCCAAAAGATAAAATAGCGATAGCCAGCAAGGGAAAGCACTTGTGGCATCTGGGGATGCCCAACAGCAACATCAACCGCATCCCCATGTGCAGACAAATTCGCTTCAGGGAATAAGGACCGGAACTTTTCCTTGCCTATTATTAAATTGCGAATATACGTTTCCTCCTCAACCATATTTGGGCGAATATTGGAATAACCTCCACATATCGCTATCTTTCCCTCTTTTATCCTTTCCCTTAATTCTTTTATCCTTTTAGGTGAGCGTTTCAAAAAGGGAGTCAGTTGGCATAAGTAATTATCCATATACCAACGAAAATTGGGATGTTGGGAGATTATATCCAAAACCTCGTTGAAGACAAGGTCATAGCGTCTCTCGTGCCAGAGCCTTGTGTGAGTCCAAGCCCAGTCGGGATGGCAGTAAGGGACGATGAAGATTTTCCTTATCGGTCCTATCCTTTTTATCATTTTCCAAGATTCCCCTCTTGGGTCCTCTTTTGTCTCCCCTACTATGTAGAAGCCGAATTTTTTATAAAGAGCTATCGCCCTCAAATTATCCTTCATAGTTATCAGCCTGAGTCCTCTCTTCTTCCGCTTCTCTGCTTCTTGAACCAATTTACCCAATAAGGCTTTCCCCACTCCCCTCCCCTGGTATTCATCGGCAACGCAGATGCCTATTGAGGGAAGTTCTACATCCTTAGGCTCCCACCAAGCATAGCCTATTATCTTCCCATTTTCCTCTGCGACAAGGCAAAATATATCTTCCCTATTAACAAAGGCTAAGGCGGAATCCCTTGTTAGGGGGTAAGGATGAAAGAAATACTCCGTTTGCGGAGATAGACTTTCAAGAAAACTCCCTAATTTCTCACCATCGCTCTTTAAAAGCTCTCTTATAATCATCGGCTTTAACTCAGCCTTCCCTCTAAAGGTCGGTTATGGTAACCGTTCCCTTCTCATCTACCTCCCAAGTGCGAAGCAAGACCTTCTTTATTTTTCGTTCTTGGAGCAATTTACGAGTTTCCTCCAATTTGCTCTTTGGAATGTAAAGCCAAAAAGAAGGGAAAGCTTTACTTAACATCTGCCATCTATTCGCTGACTGGGGGTCAATTGCTTCCTCAGTTTCCACTTCACCTACGCCGATGACCTCGCTACTATCCATTTTTAGAACTACTATGCTTGGATAAAAGACATTCGGACCTATCCTAATTCCTCGCTCCTTTCTCTCTCCTATATTGGAGAAAACCTCCCATTCGGGATTGTCAAAACGCTGTCTTATGATTTCCCTTACCAGCTTTTCCTTCTTAATATCTATTTCAATCACCTCCCTTTAACATTCTCTCCATTTCTCTTCTCATATCTCTCTCCGCTATCTCCCTGCGCCTATCGTATAGCTTTTTCCCCTTCGCCAATCCTAATTCTACTTTTGCCCATCTTCCCTTTATATAAACTCTTAAAGGAATGAGGGTATAACCACGCTGAAGAACTTTTCCCATAAGATGCCTTATCTCCCTCTTCTTGAGGAGCAATTTTCTCGGGCGACGAGGGTCAACATTCAATCCCCTTGCCTTATCATAAGGAGCTATGTACATATTCATTAACCATATCTCTCCCTTCTCTATCTTTGCAAAGCTGTCGCTTATGTCCACCTTCCCTTCCCTCACGCTTTTTATCTCCGAACCAGTCAAGGCTATACCGGCTTCTATATTATCTTCTATCTCGTAGAAGTGGCTCGCTTTTCTGTTCGTTGTGATAACCTTCATTTTTCCTCTAATACTGCGTTATATCCTGATTTCTTCAGTTCATCCACAAGGTTCTGGGCGTTTTCCTTCTGAATAAAAGCTCCTATTTGCAATTTATATTTGCCATTTGAAGGCACGAGTATGGCTTCCTTTCCCTGATTTTTCAATTCCTCCTGTGTTTTCTTTGCCTGCTCCTCATCCATAGGACCAATAGTCACTTTGTAAAGCTTCTTTGGGGATTCCACGGGTGCCTCTTCGCTGGTTGGTGGTGGAGTCGTTACTGCCTTTGGAGGTTGAGGGATGTTGGTCGGAGTTATTGAGATTTCCGGTTTAGGAGGAACAGAGGGTTTTTGTATCCGGGGCTTGGTTTGGGAAGGAGTAGCTTGAAGGGAGGGAGTAGTCTTGTGGGGTATAATGAAGATGGGGGTTGAGGGTGGCGTGTATTGCTTTTGTGGAACAGTTCTTCTTAACGGTGGCATTTCTTCGTATCTTTCTTCGTATCTTTCGGAGCTGGAGAGTTTCCACCCAGTGAAGAGCCCCAAAACAAAGGAAACCCCAAGGACGCAAATCACGCCCATCACAAGCAGAATGTTCTTAAGCAATCCCGACTTTTCTATGCTTATCACTCCTTTCTATAGGCATTATAATCAATTAACAAAGGAGAAGTCAAGGGTTTAGGTTTTGTTGCAAAAACCCTGTATCTTGACAATTTATAATTTTAATGAATTATGCAACAAAACCAAGATTAAAAAATTGCTTGCATTGAAAATTTGCTTGCTTCATAATTTAACCGTTATTAAAATTTAATAACAAAAACAGCTGAATTCAATAGCCAAGCTCAAATGATAGATGCGACGCAAAAAAGATAAAGAAGGAGGTCGAAGAAATGGAGGTATTGAAGGTATCTGCTAACTCTTCTCCTAAGGCGGTAGCCGGTGCTATTGCGGCGGTAATGAGAAGGGATGGGCAGGTCATCGTGCAAGCGGTTGGAGCGGGAGCCGTTAATCAGGCGGTGAAGTCAATAGCCATAGCGCGGGGATATGTAGCGCCAAACGGCATAGACCTTGTAGCTGCCCCTGCCTTCCATTCCGTCAACATCGACGGTGAGGAACGAACCGCTATACGCTTCCTCTTGGAATCCCGCACCAAATAAAAAATAGGGCAAGTCATGTAAAGTAAAAGAAAGGGTCCCAGAACCCGAAGGAAACTCTTGTGCAGAGGATGGTTATAGCCATCTTCAGTGAGTCTTTTACTCCTATTATAAACGGAGTCTCTATATCTATTGAAACTTTTGCCAAGCATTTGCAAGAGCTCGGATGCAAATTATATTTCTTCGCCCCCCGTTTCCCTGGCTACAAAGATAAAAACGCTTCTGTATTTCGTTTCCCCTCCTTCCGCTTCCCCCATCACCCCGAATACCCCATCCCCATCCCCTTCTCGCCAAGAATATTTGAAGCCTTTTCAACCCTAAATGTGGATGTCGTCCATCCTCAAACTCCTTTCCTCTTGGGCTGGACGGCAAGGCACTTGGCACGAAGGAATGGGACAGCTCTCGTCACCACCTACCATACATTCTATGAAGAGTATTCCCATTACGCCTACCCCCTCCCTTCCTTCTTGGTCAAACCCTTTCTCCGTAAACTAAGCAGGAATTTCTGCAACCTCTGCGATGCGGTGGTCGTTCCAAGCAAGGCAGCCGAGCAATTGCTGAGAAGTTATGGCGTTTATCGTCCAATAGAGGTCATTCCCACAGGGTTAGAGCTGGATAATTGGTATAAAGAAGAAGACCCTTCTTTCCCTCGCCTTTCCCTTGGCATTCCCTCAGATGCTTCCATCTTAACCTATGTTGGTAGGCTCGCGGTGGAAAAAAATGTCCAAATGCTTCTATTATCCTTTAGGAAACTTGTTGAAAAAATTCCCAATGTTTACCTTCTCCTTGTTGGTTCGGGTCCTCAGGAAGAAGAGCTCAAGGTTTTAGCGGATGAACTTGGGATTAGTGATAAATGTAGGTTTTTGGGATTCGTTGATAGGGAGAAAGTAAGGGAATGCCTCTCCGCAACAGATATCTTCCTTTTCCCCTCAAAGACGGAAACACAGGGATTAGTGATGGCAGAAGCACTTGCTATGGGTGTTCCCGTTATTGCAGCTGATTCATTCGGCGCGAGGGAATCAATCCGTGAGGGTCTGGATGGATTCATCCTTCCCGCTGACCCCGATGCCTTTGCCAATGTTGCGGGTGAACTTCTGAGGAATAGGGAGAGACTTAATAAAATGAAGGAAGAAGCGTTGAAAGGAGCAAAACGTTTCTCCGCTAAGGAAAGCGCGCGAAAACTCCTCTCCCTTTACAAAAGGGTCGTAGAGAAAAATAAATCAAAATGAAATATATCATAATTCTCCTTTTAACCGTTTCCATTCTTGCCCTCCCCTCAGATGAGATGAGATGTTCAATAACAAGTCAAGGGCTTTATGTAGCAATAAGAGGAAAAGGAATAGTTAGAAGGTCGTCCATTGCCGTCGTTTCACAGGATGGGGTGATTTATGATAGCAGTAAAAGAAAGATAACGGTTAGGGAGGAAGGGAACTCCTTCATTTGGCAAGATGAAACATCGGAAGTCTCTTTAATTTATAAAGTATCTTATATAGAGGAAGGAATAGAGGCTGTCCTCCGCATAAAGCTTAAAAAGAATATCCCGGCTACTCTCCAATATTTTGTTGCCCAGTTACCGATAAGTCAATTCGCAGGTGCAACTTTCAAATCGGATAAAAAATCGGGAAACATTCCCGTCGTCAGCAAGGCACAGAGGATAGAGGAAGCATACCTTGCAGAGGATTTTCAATATATTTCGCTCAGAACCACTTTAGGAGAACTCAATTTATCCTTTGAAGGAGAGGGGAAAAAAGTCCTAATAGATGCCCGCTTACCCGTTTGGAGCAAAGACGAGCTATGGGTTGGATATATGGATAGCCCGTTGAACTTTGATAAAGAGTCGGTTTTCCGCACTGTCTTCAAATTCACTCCCACTATGAAGGTGGAAAAATCGCTCACAAGCGTAGTCAAAGCCACATATAAAGATAACCTTATCCAACGAAACTGGAATTTTCCATTTCTCCCTCCCCCAAAGCAATCAATTCTTGACAACGATTTCTTCCTTCTCCGCTCCTCCAAGATAATAGTTGACTCCTCCCAGAACCAAATAGACGGAAGAATTATCGCTTCTTTGCAGGAGGTTTTAAAGGAACAAGGGTTTTCCAGCCAAGTTTTGCTTTCAAACGAACCATTGAAGAACTTGCCAGGCAACATTATCCTAACGAATAACGAAAACCTCATAAAGGATGTAATCACTCCAGAGGAAAGCGCAATTCTCAATGAACCTCTTAAGCCAGAGGGATATTTTCTAATCGTCAAGCCCAATTTTGCCCTCCTTTGTGGAAAAGATGAAAGGGGGCTTTTTTATGCTGTGCAAACTCTTAGATGGTTATTTACAAAGAATGGAATAAGGTGTTGTGTCATAAAAGATTATCCCGCCTTTCCATTTAGAGGAGTTCATTTCTTCGCTGACAAGTTCTCTCTTGCTTTTTATCTACAATTGATAAAGAAAATCCTCGCTCCCATGAAGATAAACACGATTGTTTTAGAATGTGAGTATGGAGAGTGGAAAAGCCAACCCAACCTCAAGAATGATTGGACGATGACCCAAGAGGAAATCAAAACCCTTGTTAAAACAGCAAAGGAAAATTTCATAGATGTATACCCATTAATCCAATCATTCGGTCATGCGGAATGGGCGTTTCAAAGGAAAAACAATCTTGATATTGCTGAGGACCCTCAACGCCCTTATGCCTTCTGCCCTTCCAATCCCCGCACCTATTCTTTCTTATTCAGCATATATGAAGAGGCAATCAACCTTTTTGAGAGGCCCGCTATCTTCCATATCGGGGCTGACGAAGTTGAAATGATTGGAAGATTCCCCAATCCAAATTGCCCATATGGTTGTGGAACCAAAGATATCGTCAGCTTATATGTTGAGCATATAAAGAAGATTTACGATTTTCTTTCTCAGAAGGGCTGTAAGGTCATGATTTGGGGCGATGAATTACTCGCCCCAGGCGAGGCAGGAGATGCAACCCATGCCCAAACCAAGCAGGAAGCGGAGGGAAAACGAAAGCTTCTGCCAAAAGACATAATAATAGCCGATTGGCACTACAACCCCTTTGAAAATTATCCATCAATCGGAATCTTTAAGCAGGCAGGTTTCACTAACATCATAGCTTGCACCTGGTATAGACCTCAAAACATCTATAAATTTTCTCAATCAGCATATAGACAAGGAGCTATGGGACTGCTACAAACCACTTGGGCTGGTTTCTACAATATTCAATCCCTATCAAAGAGCTTTAACCAGATAGCCCCTTATGTCCTAAGCGCCATATATGCTTGGAATCCAGATGCACCTGCCCCAAACCTCCTTCCCCACATAGCGGAACTCTTCAAGGACCTCTGGGAAGGCGGAATGGAAAGAGAGGGAAGTGGCTGGCTTCTGGATTTGAGCGATTCAGGTGTAGTAGAGTTCGCCGATATCCCTTCTGGTGAGAGATTTTTAGGTGGAAGGAAGTTTATCGTTCCTGATAAGAAGGTGTCTTTGCAGGGACAAAATCCATTTGCTTTTGATGCTCCCACAACAATAGAGTTGAAATTGCAAGCGCCTTTGCCAGCAAAGGAAATATATTTTCTCCATACCGCGGTAGGAGAAGAACCGCCCGATACACCAATTGGTGAATACGACATTCAATATGAGGACGGTGGGAAGGAGGTATTGGTTCTATCCTTGGGCAACAATATTATGCCCATTGGGAGCGATAAATTGACGATATGGCTCTCCCCTCCCCTCTCAAATAGAGTGCCTGGCTTGAGGATTTTCCTCTGGAAGAATCCAAATCCCCATAGAAAGATACAAAAGATAAAAATCGTTTCTTATAAAACAAGGAGCTCTATCCTATTAGCGGGTATTAGCGTCCTCGCACCCTAAAATTCACCCACATCTCTCAAAACCATTAGAAAATTGACAGAGGGTTGGGCATGTCTATAATTGCAATTATGCGATTTTTTCTTTTTAATAGATTGGAGGTGTTAAAAATTGGCAAAATTGGCTATATTGGGCGGCAAGCCCGTGAGAGAGAAACCCTTTCCATCTTGGCCGATTTGGCGGGAAAAAGAGGTTTCGGCGGTAGCCGATGTGGTAAGGTCAGGGAAATGGGGGACAAGGGGACCAAGGGCGGAGGAATTTGAAAGTAAATTCGCTGAATATTGCCAGACCAAATATTGCGTCTCCCTCACTTCCGGCACAACAGCTCTATATCTTGCCCTCTGGGTCTGCGGTGTTGAGCCAGGGGATGAAGTGATAGTTCCTCCTTATACATTTATCGCTACCGCTAATGCTGCCGCTATGTTAGGAGCGGTTCCAGTCTTCGCTGATATAGATTTGAAGACCTTCTGCTTAGACCCATTCTCCGCAGAGGCGCTCATCACTCCACGCACCAAGGCAATAATTCCTGTCCATCTTGGCGGAGAACCGGCGAACATGGATGCCTTCCAGGAAATAAAGGATAAATATGGCTTAGCTATAATTGAGGATTGTGCCCATGCACACGGCTCGGAATGGAAAGGCAAAAGGGTTGGCTCTCTGGGCGATGTCGGCGCCTTCTCTTTCCAAGAGTCAAAGAATTTACCCGCGGGAGAAGGAGGTGCTATAACAACTGATAATGAAGAATTATACGAATACGCTTTCAGCGTCCATCATGTGGGAAGGAAAAGAGTGGGTGGTGAATGGTATGAGCATTACATCCTTGGCGCAAATATGAGAATGACGGAGTTCCAAGCAGCAATTCTACTCTCCATGATGGATAAGATAGAGGAGGAATTCAAAAGGAGGGAGGAAAACGCCCTCTATTTGGATTCCCTCCTAAAGGGAATAGAAGGTATAATCCCTCAGGAACGGGATGAGAGAGTCAATAGGAGGGCTTATCATCTCTATGTCTTCCGCAATCAAAAGGAAGCTTTTGGAGGGGTGGATAAGGATGTATTTATTAGAGCGTTGAACGCGGAGGGAATTCCCTGCTCAGCGGGATACAGCCTGCTTTGCGACGCCCCAGTCTACGCACAAGGGCATTTCGGTCCTTTCGGAAAGCTATTAAAGGATGAGAAATTCGTTAGAGAGCCACTCACAAATGCGAGAATACTTGAGAAGGAAAGTGTATGGCTATTTCATACTCTTCTCTTAGGCGATAAGAACGATGTGGAAGATATAGCGGAAGCTATAAGGAAAATTAAGGAAAATGTTGATGAATTGAGAAAAGTGGAAATTTAAAAAGGAGTATGGAAATGGCGAAATTGCGAATTTCTTATGGAGAAGTTGATATAACTCCCCATTTTCCCGTAGACCTTGTAGGATATGGGAATAGGGTGAACCCTTGCTTAGGTATCTTGGACCCAGTTTTTTGCACATTCATTTTGTTGGAAAGCGATAAGAAAAAAGCTTTGCTTCTCAGCTTCGACCTTCTTGCCTTCGGAGAAAGATTAAGGCAAAGCCTGCTTCCTCATTTAAGGAGATTGGGCTTCTCTCAAGAGGAAATTTTTCCCTTCGCAACCCACACTCACTCAGCGCCAAGCACGGGGGCTGTTCCCTATATGGGAAACACTTATCAAAATTGGTTGAAGGACATTGGGAAAAGCATAGCGAACAAGATAAAAGAGGCAATGGAAAGACAAGAGGAGAAAAAATTAAAAGTTGTCACTGGGGAAGTTGATATCGCTTTGAATAGGAGAACGCTCCCGGGATGGCTTCCTACTAGAAAGGAAGAAGGGTATGTAGAAAAGGAATTCGCCGTCCTCTTCTTTGATAATATACCACTTGTCAACTTCACTTGCCACGCTGTCTGCTTAGGAGGAGATAATCGCTTCATAAGCGCTGACTTTCCCGGAAGAGCAAGGGTTTATCTCAAGTCCTTTCTCACTACTCCCGCTGTTCTTATGGCTAATGGACCTGCTGGCGACCAAAATCCAAAGGAAAGAGGTATTTACGGCTTGGAGATAACAGGTAGAAAGCTCGCTGAATCCGTCTTTAGCGTTTATGAGAAATCCAACGAAGTCAAAGCTGACTATATTGATTATGCTCACAAACTCCAATCCTTCCCTCTTGCTGAACCGCCTTCAACAGACTGGCTGAAGGACTTCATAAAGGAACAGGAAAAAGGAATAGAAAACGCTTCGCTTCCCGAACAGATTTGGCGAACTTCCTATATTCGCTGGGCTACCGACACGCTGAGAAAGGTAGAGGAAGGAAATTATGAGAAGGTAGTCAAGGGAAAAATCAGCCTTCTTAAAATAGGTGAGCTCTTATTTCTCTTCCTCCCAGGGGAGGTTTTCTCTGAGATAGGGAAAAAAGCTAAGGAGCTCATCAGGGAGAAGGGATTTATGCCATTTGTAGTTGGATATTATGATAAAATTATTGGCTATCTGCCAACTACATCAGCATTTGAAGAGGGAGGCTACGAGGTAAGCGACGCCTATAGATGGTATGGCTACCCTGCCCCCTTCCTCCCAACAGTTGAGGATATAACTTTGCAGACGGTGAGGGATTTATTGAAGAAGCTGTAGGTAATGTTAAACCGACCCATAGCAATCGTTCTTTTCCTATGGATAGCGGGAATAGTTTTAGCCTTCAATTTCATCCCACCCCCATTATATTTCCTCTTTTTAGCCTGTTTCTTCTTTCTTTTCCCCGTTTTCTTCCATCACCCTTTAGCAAAATCTTTCCTTTTATTTGCCTTCTTCCCCTTGAGCGTCGCAATAAACTCCGTCTATTTCGTCCATAATAGAACCCCTCCCTCCTGTATCGGGAAAGGATTTTTGGAGGGAAAGGTAGTTGAGGAGATAAGCTTTACGAAAAATAAAAAGCCTTTTCTTCTCGTTAAAGCCGAGAGGATAAGGGCGGGAAACAACGAAGATAAAGGGAAAATAGTCCAGGTTTTCTTTGACGATTGGGAGGGAAGGAGAATAAAAATGGGAGAAAAAGTAGAATTGAAGGGGAATATCGTTGTTCCTTCCACCAAGATAAGGCTTCAAGGGACTTCCTATTATATGAAATCAGCCGAATTTCTCAATGTCAGCGAAGGGGAAGGCTTTCTCTCCTTAATCGGTAAATTGAGAGGTAAGATTTTGGAGGCTTCAAAAAATGCCCTTCCTCCAACCTCTGCCCTCATATTGACCAATCTCGTCGTCGGGAAAGCCGATTCCCCCTCTCCTACCAAACTCCTGGAAAGCTTCAAGAAAACAGGAACAATCCACATCCTCGTCGTATCGGGAACGCAAGTTTCCCTTCTACTCGCCTTCGTCTGGTTTCTCTTAAGGCTCTTCCATGTAAGAGCAAGTTCTCTCGGAGTTCTCTTCCTCAGAAAACAAATCAGGAGAAAAATCGGTCTGGAAGTAAAAGACGAGCTTGTCCTTCTCTCTCGTGGCCTGAGCTTTCTTTTCCTCTTCTCCTTCTTAATCATCGGCTATTCCTTCCTCGTTGGTGGAGAGCTTCCCATTCAACGTGCCTCTCTGATGGGAATACTCGGCTTAATAGCCACGGCATTGGGAAGGAAAATGGACACATTCAATATTTTCGCCATCACTGCTTTGGTTATTCTATTATCTCATCCTCCCGCTTTATACACACCAAGCTTCCAACTCTCCTTCTTGGCTGTGTGGGGACTCATATCCCTCCTACCCATTGTTCAAGCCCTAATTCCTACCCCTCATTCCCCTATCGCGCGCTTCCTTTACCTAATTTTCGCCACATCCCTCTCCGCACAACTGGCTGTCTCCCCTCTCCTAATCCATTATTTTAAGATGTTCAGCCCGATTTCTCTAATCGCCAATATCTTCGCCGTTCCCTTATCCCTCCTCATCCTTGTAGAGGGGCTCATCTTCATTCCTTTCTTAATCATAATCCCTGCCTCTAAACTCATAATAGCACCCCTCCTCAATATCCCCATAATCCTTCTCATCCGCATCGTTGATTTCTTCTCTCACTTGCCCTTAGCGAGCTTAAACCTTTCCCTCCCACCTACCCTACTCTATTACTCTCTTTTCCTCCTCTTCCTTGCAGGAGAAGTTGTTGCCGAGCCCTCCTCAAAATTTTTGAGAAAATGCTTTCTCTATAGTGTTTCCCTTTTCTCATTGCTATTGATATGGCATAATTTCCTTTAAAATAAATTAGAAAGGAGGTTTGTAAAATGACCTATACCGAAGAGAAGATAGTTTATTTCAAAGATGAGGAAAATTGGCAGGAAAACACGGAGAAGGTAGTGGAATTGGTTAAGGACTTCCTCACAAAACACCCCGAGGTGAAATACCTCGTGGTTGCCTCAAGCAGGGGGTACACGGCAGAAAAGATGGCTAAAGCACTACCCTTGGACAGGGTCAAAATGTCCGTTGTCAAATTAGCTGTCCCAAGGGACCACGAATTCAATGTGGAATTCTCAGAGGACATAAAGGAATTCCTTGCCTCAAAGGGAATTCCTCTCCTTCAAGCCACCCATACCCTCAGCGGCGGATTGGATATGGCTCTTATGGAGAGATTTGGAGGTATCCCCCATTCCCGCCTCATAGCGGAAGTGCTGTATATATTCTCACAAGGTATGAAGGTCTGCTTGGAGATAGCGAGTATGGCGGTTGATGCCGGTCTTGTCCAAGAGGGAGCTGACGCCCTCTGTGTTGCGGGAACAGGTTTCGGCGCCGATACCTGCGTCCTACTCCAAGCGGAGGGTTCCTCCCGCTTCTTCAATATGAAAGTGAAAAGAATCCTCTGTCTTCCAGAGTAGCAAGAAAGGAGGATAAAAGATGAGCATTCTTATGCACAGCTATACTTATAGAGGTTATCCACTTGAGAAAGCTTTTCAAAAGGCGAAGGAATTCGGCTACGACGGGATAGAGCTCTCCACCGTCCATTTTGACTTCTTCGAGCTTGAGAAAGAAATTCATAGGCTAAATGATATGCAAAAGAAATATGATTTGCCGATTATAACAGCCGATTTCCCCGCCAACTTCATTACATCTGATGAAAGTATGAGGGAAAGCGTTGACATTTTGAGACAAGCGATACCCCTGCTGAAGAAGTTGGGTGTGAAGATTCTCAATGGAAGCGTCGGTCCGCTCGCTGGCAAGGAACCAAGCGATTTCTCTCAGGGAGGAAGCGCTATCGCCACCGATGAACACTATGAAAGAGCGATAAAGGGGCTGAAAGAGTTGGTGCCTATTTTGGAAGAGAACAATCTCCTTATCACTTTGGAAATCCACATGAACACCCTTCACGACACCGCCTCCTCGGCTATGAGGATAATTGATGGAGTGAATTCCCCCCTGGTTTTGGCTAATCTTGATTTGGGAAATATGTATGCGACTCCTCATGCCGAGGAACCGATAAAAGCGATAGAGATATTGGGGGATGGATTAGGTTATATACATTTGAAGAATTGTCGCAAAATCGCTAATGGATACGATTACAGCTGGGCACTTGAGGATGGAGATATTGATTACTTCAGGGCTCTATCTTTTATTTACGGAAAGGGCTACAAGGGAAACATCTGCATAGAATATTGTGGGCTTGGAGACCCCACCCCCAGGGCGAAGAAGGATATTCTTTACTTAAAAGATATTTTGAATGAATTGAAAGGAGGACAGAAATGAAGCTCGGCGTTGTGGATGCTAACTTTCGCTTGCCATTTGAGGAAGCCCTCAAAATCGCCAAGGAAATGGGCTTTCAAGGCGTGCAAATTTGGGTAACGGGAGAGCTGGACCCAGAGAGGTTGGAGGGTGGTGCGGAATGGGTCAAAGAGAAAGTTTCTAAATATGGTTTGGAGATAAGCGCCCTCTGTGGTGATCTTGGCTATGGTTTCGCCCATGAGGAGGGCTTGGAATGGCGAATAAAGAAGACAAAACAATATCTCTCCTATTCCGTTGAATTAGGCTCTCCCATAGTGACGACTCATATAGGGGTGATTCCCCAGGACCGCAATCATCCAGACTGGGATAAGCTCAGACGCTCCCTTGATGAGATAGGGGCTCACGCTGAGAAAGTGGGCGCTGTCCTCGCCGCTGAAACTGGTCCGGAGGAGCCCGAGTTAATGGTTGAATTCTTCAAATCCTTGAATACCTCGGCGATAAAAGTAAACTTTGACCCAGCTAATTTAGTGATGATGGGCTTCGACCCTGTGAAGGGCGTGAAGGTTCTCGCTCCCTACATAGTTCACACCCACGCAAAGGATGGAGTGAGGTATCCCGATGGGCGAATCGGAGAGGCACCTCTTGGAAAGGGACAGGTTCCCTGGCGGGAATATCTTTTGGCTCTAAAAGAGGTTGGCTATAAGGGGTATCTCACGATAGAGAGGGAAGTCGGCGAGGACCCCATAGGAGATGTGCGAGAAGCGAAAAAGTATCTTTCCGTTCTTATGAAAGAATTAGGGCTTTTATAAAGAATTTGAACTCCTTTTAAAGAGAGGGATAAAGGAAGGGCGATAAGCCTTCAACTTCCGTTACTTCGCACTCGTATATCTCAATCCCCCACCCTTCCTTCTGTATGCCTTTATCAACCTCAACTTTTACCTCCATATCATATGTATTCTCGTCGCCAAGCTCTATGAACTTTTCAACTACACCTGCTAAACGCCCCTTTGGGTCGTAAATAATTGCCTTATGAAAACCTTCCCCTTTTGCCTTCATCTTAATCCTTATCTGCCTCGCCCCTTCCCTCACTACGCAATTTGCTCTAGGGTAAATGTTTGCGAGCTGGGAAAATGAAGGGTCATAAATAGTCGGGGTGATTCTCTTATCGTAATGAACCTCCCAAATCGCCGACTCTTCCCCCAGAAGAACAACCTTCCACTTCCCTTTAGCAAGTTTAAAATTAACGCTCTTAAAAAGCTTTTCTCCTCCCAACCCCACCTTCTTAACAATCGCCCCTTTTTCATTGTATAAAATAGCCTTTCCTTCAACCAATCCTTCAAGGACAATTAAAACCTCCCCCTCTCCTTGCATATTTATCTCTACCTTTTCCCCTCTCAACCTCAAAAAGCGCCAACTTTCTGGGTCAAGATTTGCCGGCTCTTTTATATACAAAGGGAAACGATATTTTCCCGCAAAATGAAGAAACTTCCAGGAAAAAGTTCCTGCTGAGAGGGCATCCCTCGGAATCAAGAACTCCATTGATGTCTCCCAAGTTCTTTCAATTAGGTCCCAGAAGCGAGGGTCCTTCGTTTTCTCAGCGAGCCAAGATAGAGCGTCAAGGGTTCTGCAAGCATATTCAGGGTAAAATCCAAGCGTGCGATGTGCGAGCTTGAGGATAGCTTGATAGATTTCCTCCCTTTTTGAATGAAGATAAACCTCCAGAAGCCCAGCCATAGCTATGCCGTTCATAAAAGATATACGATTATCCCAACGAATGTTGAAACGACCAGTAGGAAGTTGACCTTGGGCGAGCTTCAAAGCCGCTTTTTCAGCTGCCTTCAGATATTCTTCCTTTCTCGTAACTTTAAACAACTGGGAGAGGGCAAACAAAGACCAACCTATCTGTCTTTCGTTTCCCATTCCCTCAAACCTCTCAACTTTCTGCACAAGCCATTTTCCTATCTCTTCAGCCGCCTCCAAAGAGCGTTTTTCCCCTCTTAAGAGATAATGTAAAAGAAGTCCCCTGAGGAATACATGCCCAAGGTCAGCTTCCGTTGTGGTGTGTAGAGGACTATGTTTCCATTGGCGTCCGGTGTAATGGTCAATGTCTATATCAGCTTGGTGTCTAACCTGCATCTCCGCCACATCAAGATACCATCTCTTCCCCGTCCTGAGGAATTGCACGAGAAAATTAAGAGGAACATCGTATTCCAAATTCGCATAGGAATTCTTTCCCTTATAAGGACCTCCATAATATGCATCTCCGAAATCTCGTATCCCCGTTGCCATCCCCCTTACCCACCTCCTCGCGCTGCTTTCCATAATAGCCTCCCAATAGGGGAAATATCTCAATGTTTCCTCACCCCTTGGCAATAAATCATCCAAAGCTTTCGTTCCTGCAATCCAGGAAGGAGAAACAATACCCACTAAACTTTCATTTGGTAGCTGTTTTCTTCCATTATCCGATATGGTAAGGCAGAAATCTAATGTCTTTGCCAATCCTCCCTCCCATTCAAACGGTTCCTCTCTCTTAAAGATAGAAAATCCACACTCTCTATTTTGTGAGACAAGTGCAATTGGATGATTCTGCCAGAAATATTTTACCCAAAGATATAAAATCTTCCTTCCCAACTCCACCCTCAACCAACCATCAGCCCTCTTCCCCTCCCCTTTCTTCCTTCCATCAACATCTATTTTAAACCTATATGCTCCTTCCTGAAGAAGCTCCGCTTTCTCCTTGAAATCCCATCCGATTTCATCACCATCAGCCCCAAATATTACCTTTGAGACTTTCCCATTCAATGAAAAAAAGAAATTCCCGGAGGAAATTAAAGCTGAGTCCCTTTCCCTTTCCGAATAATTAGTAATTGTTAAAGAGAAACAAATCCTTTCAGATTCGAGGAAAATATGGAGCCGGAGGTCATAGGCGAAGGAGCTAACCCATCCATCAGCCGTGCCGAATTGCCCCCTGATACGGAAAACGGAATGCAGGAATCCAATTTCTTCTTTCTCTACTTTTTCCGCCGGTAGAGGTAGAAGGATAACATCTTTTCCTTTCTTTTTCACCATAAAGCGCATCCCTAACCCATTAACAATCTCCACCCCGTCAATTTCTTTGATTTTCATAAAAGGAGGCTCTTTTGAGATCAGGAATAAGAATTTCCCATTATTTATAAGTATATCTCTTTCCCTCTCTTTAAAGACAATAGATTCGTTAAGCGAACGAAGATTATTTTTATTCGAAAAATTAAGCTTCAAAACCTCTCCCTCTTTTGCCCAAAAATCAAGCAGAGCCCAAGAGATTGACCCATCATCCCAGAAGCTTAATGCCCTTACTTGTAGGGGGGCGGATTTTCCCAGCAGAAGAGGAAATTTGGAGATTCTTCAAATCCCTAAGAAATCCCCTTGGAAAAGGAACTCCTACCCGAACATATCCCTCCTCCCCAGGCATTCCTTGGACTTTTATCGGCAGAAAACCATCCCCCAAAAATTTTTTGAACTCCATCTCATAGGAGAGTGGATTCGGAGGTGGCTGAGGACGTTTAAGAATTCTCTCTGCCTCTTCAAGGAGAGCTTTCGGGTCATAGGGAGCTTGGTTTGGATTGACATCTTTCACACAGCGAAAGCCCAATCCTTCGTAGAAGCCATAAGGCAAACAGCGAGCTCTCTGGTCGAGGCGTCCCGTGTTTGGAATTGGATAAAAATCAAAAGCTCCCCCTCCCTTTACTACTTTATATTTCCTTCCAAAGTGAGGGGATTTCACCTCCGAGCCTGGATAGGCTTCATACCAATCCGCTGTCCATTCCCATACATTTCCCGTCATATTATAGCACTTATAAGGGGAAACGCCTTCCTTATATGAATCCACGGGAGCGAGCTTATCTGTGCTGAGGTTTCTCGCTTTTGGATTATCCTCGTTTCCCCAAGGAAACAATCGTCCATCCCCTCCCCTTCCTGCCTTCTCCCATTCTGCCTCAGTTGGAAGGCGCTTTCCTGCCCAGATTGCATATCGCATCGCATCAAACCAGGTAATGTTTGTGACTGGCAAGTCCTCGCTTCCAGGTGGAGGATTGGTTCCATTCCAATGGGGCGGAGGAGGGTAGCCGGTCTCCTTAACAAATTGGGCGTATTGAGCATTGCTTACCTCGTAGCGGTCAATATAGAAGGCAGGAAGATAAATAGTTCTCCGCTGTTTTTCGTCGGGTTCAACATTCGGGCCGATAACAAAGTCCCCTTCGGGAACGAGGACCATCTCCATTCCATCTTTCCCTATGATGATATCGGGCAGTTCATTTCCCTCAAGGGAGGTAAGGGCGAGAAAAAGGCAGAAAAGGAGAGACAGTTTCTTCATTTATTAAAATGTTATCTTGATGAGGAAGTTTCCTCAAGTAAGACTTTCTCATTTTAAAATTCCCAATTTTTTAGTAGTTGTGTCCTTAACAGACTAAGATAGCAAGAATTGTGAGGACGCTAAACCCTGATTTCTCATTCCTTCTGGATGTTGCGACAAATTCTGATGATGAAGTTGAAATAGAGAAGAAGAGAAGGAATTCGGAACGAGATTGAGGAAACTTAAAGAAAGGGTAAAATAGAAGCAAGAAGACATGGAGGAATTTAGGGTATTTTAATCTCAAGCCGACTTATAATCAGTTATGATGGCGATAAATCCTCCTTTTTCCTTAATTCTGTCGCTATATTCAGCGCGAATCTCATTCATGTCCACTGATTTCTCCCTCTAATTCCTTTTGAAGGGGCTGGAAAACATCTTTTATCTTGGAATACGACTCGGCTAAAGGACATTTCCGATGTTTTTTTCATCCTCTCTAAAAGAATATCTTGCTAAATCTTCCTCTCCTTATAAAATATCATCTAAGGTTGAACACCTCTTAAAAGGCGAAGCCCGCTACTGTCCCGATTTCCTCCTCCACCTATCCCCTTCCTACGCCAACGGGAGAAATATCCAACAACTCGCCGATGAAGGCATCCTCCATCCCGAAATCCCCAAAATCTTCCGCCGAAAGGGCACCCCCATCATCCTCTATAAACATCAGGAAGAAGCCATTCTCCTCGCGCAGAAGAACAAAAGCTATGTCGTAACGAGCGGAAGCGGCTCGGGAAAAAGCCTAACATATTTCATCCCCATTTTCAACTCCATTCTCACCAAGCCAGCTGAGGGAAAAAGTGTCCTCGCTCTCATCGTCTACCCAATGAACGCCCTCGTCAACTCCCAACTCAAATCCCTCCAAAATCTTGAATCAGCCTATAAGGAAAGATATGGTAAAGAATTTCACATCAAATTCGCCCGCTATACAGGCGATACCCCTGACGAGGAAAGAAAAAATCTCCAGAAAAATCCTCCCCATATCATCCTCACGAATTATGTTATGGCTGAATTCTTCATTATGCGAACGGATGAGCAGAAGATGTTCCTCGGTGGAGAAGGGCTGAGATTCCTCGTCTTTGACGAGATTCACACCTATAGAGGAAGACAAGGTGTGGATGTAGCTATCCTCATCCGCTGAGCAAGGGAGCAAGTAGGAAACTCAATCAGGAGCATTGCTCTGTTGATTTCTTCTATGAACCGAATGTTTGCGTTTTTTGCGATGGTCCGGTCCACGATGAGAGGAAGCAAAGGGAAAAGGACGAGATAATTCGCGAGGATTTGCGTTTGAATGGATATAGAGTTATAGTTATTCGCTACAATAGTGATATAGGCAAGCAGATAAAGGGTTACCCAGAGGTCTTCAGATAACCCTTTCTATTTGCGAGGGTTCTGCGCAGTAGCATAAACCGTAGCAATCTCAAAGAGACTGCCTCCTCGTTTTTCTTCTCACAATGACTGAAAGATTCTGTCCTCCCAGTGACAAAATGAACATTTTTCCTTATCAGATTCCTTCCCTCTCATTATAATTTATCAAAACTTCACAGGTAGGTGATATATCGCCTTGAGGAAAATTCCAAAATTGACCCATTTCGTTTTCGCAATCTTTCTCTCTTCCATCCTCTTCGCGGAGGAAGTCTCTTGGCTATCCCCTAACCGCCCACAACTTTGCCTCAACGGCAATTGGCAGTTTCAAGGACAAGAGGGAGAATTCCGCCTACCAGAAGGGAAATGGGACAAAGTCCCCATCCGCATCCCCTCCCCTTGGAATGTTAATTCCTTCTCGCGAGGGGAGGGCGGCGATTTCAGGCTTTTCCCCTCCTACCCCGAAGATTGGGAAAAATACCTCATAGGCTGGCATAGACGCACCTTCACAATCCCTCCTGTTATGGAAGGTATGCGCCTTTTCCTCCGCTTCGAAGCGGTTCATTATTATTGCGAGGTCTATCTTAATGGCAAGAAGGTTGGCGCTCATGAGGGTGGATTTACCCCCTTTGAGTTTGATATAACCGATTTCGTCAATTGGCAAGGGGAAAACGAGCTTTTGGTAGGTGTGAAAGATAAGAGCTTCTACGATGTCAACGGACTTACCCCCTACCCCTGGGGCTCCTTCTGGGGAGGTCATATAAGGGGAATTTGGCAGGATGTTTACCTCATCGCCCGCCCACAAGTATATATTGACGACATCTTCGTCAACACCTCTTATCGCAATAAGGAGATGAAGGTAAAGCTCTGGATACAGAATAAATCCGCGTCCGAACAGAATCTTGGAGTTTTCCTTTCAATTCTGGATAAGGAAGGGAAGGAAGTTCCCCTTCCCATTCAAGAAAAGCCAATGAGATTGGCTCCCGATGAGAGAGGAGAGATTGAATTCGTTATTCCTTGGAACAATCCTCGCCTTTGGTCACCAGATGACCCCTACCTTTACACTTTGGTTGCAAGCATTCACAATTCGTTAATGAAGGATGAGTACCGTCTCCGCTTCGGCTTCAGGGAATTTTGGATTGAGGGAAACGCCTTCTATCTCAATGGGAAGAGGATAAAGCTCAGGGGCGATGCCTGGCACTATATGGGAATCCCCTATCAGACGCCGGAATATGCTCGCCTTTGGTTCAAGATGGCTAAGGAAACAGGTTTGAACCACATTCGCCTTCACGCTCAGGTTTATCCCTCTTTCTTCTTGGATATCGCTGATGAGGAAGGCATCCTCATAACGAATGAAAGCGCCATTTGGGCTTCCGCTTGCAATTTTTATTATAACGATGATTTCTGGCGTAGAGCCTCTCAACATATAAGGGAATTCGTCCTGCGGGATAGAAATCATCCCTCGGTTGTCATTTGGAGCGTTGCAAACGAAATTATGGCTTCCTTTGGAGCAATCCCCCATAATATCGCTCCTTCCTTGGATTGGGTATTGGAGAGAATTTATGGATTGGTAAGGGAGATAAAGGAATTGGACGGGACCCGCCCAGTTTCCTCCGACGGAGATGAAGATATTGGTGGAAGAGGCGAGATTTTCAGTCTCCACTACCCCGGACCAAATCCCCCTAAAACTCAGAAACCAATAACCATAGGAGAGTCCGGCTCTATGTTCTACTCTACTCCTCCCGAGGTCGCCCCCACAGCTGGTGAGGATGTTTATCTCAGCTTCAGCAATCGCCTAAAGGGGGTCGGCGAAGAGCTTAGGGATTTGATTCCCCAGTATCGCAGATGGGCTCAACAGATCACCCCCTTCAATGTAGTTTGGTATTCCCTTGAGCCCCTGCCGATAACAAGAGTTCTCTCGTATGAAGATTTGCAGACCCCAGGCGTTAAACCAGAGCGATGGGGTCCCTTCTGCTCAACTCTTAATCCCGGTTATGACCCCTCCCTTCCACCCTACAAGCCTAATTCCCTCTATCCCTATATAAAAGAGCTCCTTCAACCAATTACCTTCTTTATAAGCGAAAGAAACTGCTCTTTCTTCAGCGGAGAGAAAATATCCCGCACATTCACCATCTTCAATGATATCTCGGAGAGCTCAAATCTGGAGCTTCGCATTGAGGTTCTGCGCGGTGAGGAGAAGATTTTCAGCCAAGCCATTCCCCTTTCCCTCGCCCCCTGCGAGTTCAAAGAAATAAAGATTTCCTTTGCTCTTCCTCAGGTTCCCAAAAAGGAAGCCATCCAGATGAATGTCGCATTATGGAAGGAGAATAAAGGATGGGTTAAGGTCAAAGAGGAACACTATAAGTTCTATGTCTATCCACCCATCCAACCCACCTTCCCTCCCCTCATACACGGAGACCCCAATCGTCTGCCCTTTCAAGCTGTTCCCCTGGCAGATATAAAATCCTTGACTCCCCAGAATATTTTGATAATTGCTAAGGCATTGGACGATTCAAGCGCCCAAGATTTGTTGGAGAAGGTTGAGGAGGGAGGAAAGGTCTTGGTTTTAGAGCCCTCCCCTTCCCTTCTCACTCTACTCAAGCTCTCCCGCCAAAACTATTCGGTCAAAAGAGCCTTCGCTCCCTTTGAGCATCCAATTCTAAAGGGAATAGAGAAAGAGGAACTTCTCTTTTGGCGACACGGAAAGGTTGCGAACGGTGGTTATTCCCTTCCCATTTCGGGAACGATTAAGCCTATAATTTTCTGCGGTGCAGGTGAGGTCTGCTTTTTGGAGATAAAAAGAGGTAAGGGAACGATTCTTCTGAGTGAGATGGATATCTTGAATCAAGTAAAGGAGGAACCAACAGCCCTCGCCTTCCTGATAAATTCCCTTGAGTATCTCCGTTCTCTTGACCAAAACAGCTATCCTCAGGTCGGTCTCCTCTTGCAAGCCGGCACTCCCCTCTCCAGCCTCATCTCGTCTTTGGGTCTGCAAGCCACATACATAAAGGAAGCAGACTTAATAAGTTATGATGTGGTTATATGCGATGGGCGAAGACTCCCCTCTTCCTCCGCCTTGCGAGATTTCCTTGATAAAGGTGGGAGACTACTCCTCCTTAACCCGATTATTCAAAACGAGAAAATCCTAAACGAGATCGTTCCATCATTAAAAATCTTTCCGTTGAGAGGAGAAGTTCAGCTCATAAGGGCGGGGAAGAATCCTCTTTCCGATGGTCTCCATTTGGATTGGCTGTATTGGTTGGAGAGAAACAGCGCAAGGGAGATAGCGAACTATTATTTTGAGGGAGATAATATAAAACCGATACTTATAACCTCCTATACTGATTGGCGAAAATGGAATTGGCAGGGCGAGAACATTAAGACCGCCGCTATCCTCAAAGCGGAGCTGGAGAGAAGCGCTCTTCCGCCCAAGTGTGTTGTAGGGGAAATTGAGATAGGGAAGGGAAAGCTGATACTATGTGGAATGAATATAAGCCCGATATATCCCAAATTCCTCACCGCTTTTTCCCTCCTTCTCTCAAATTTGGGTTTGGAGATGCGTCCCAGCGGTTTGCCCGATATATATGTTGACGAGAACGGCTACATAATGAGCTGGCTTGTTCTCGGACCATTTGAGGGGAAGGATAATCTTGAAATGCTTATTGAGAGATACATTGATGAGGAAGGGATATATCCTCAGGAGATGACGGTGGCAAGTGGGAGAGTATGGAGGAAAGTGATAGATTCCCCTCTCAATTTCAAATCTTTGTGGAATAAAAATTATGCAATTGGCTATGCGGGAATTTACCTATACTCTCCAAAAGAGAGGGAAGCATATCTTCATGTGGGAAGCGACGATTCCGTTATGATTTGGCTTGATGGGAAGCTCATATGGAGGAATCCCGCCGTTCGTCCCCTGACTTTGGATTCCGATAAAATAGCGATTAAATTGAGCAAGGGCTGGCATCGCCTCTTATTCAAGGTGACTCAGCTGAGCGGAGAATGGGGCTTATCGGCGAGGATAGTTGATGGAGATGGAAATCCCCTTGAAGACATTCGCTATTCCCTTATTCTTCCCGAGGGAGGCTTGAGGGAAATCAAACCTTTCGGTTGGGTGGGCGAGGCAGAGCCGAAGGGCAGTGAGGAATTCGCCTTTGATAGGGATGTGCGAACTCGTTGGTCATCAAATAAAGCGATGGAACCCGGCATGTTTTACATTTTGGATTTGGGGAGGGAGGAAGAGATAAGCATGATGGTTTTGGATTCCTCCCTTTCGCCAGGGGATTACCCAAGAGGATTGAGAGTTGAGGTCTCTCTCGATAAGAAGATTTGGCAGAAGATTGCAGAGATAGACGCCGAGGAGGTTGAGAAGAGGCAATGGAACGGGATTTTAGGAATTGATTTCCCTAAAGTCAAGGCAAGATACATAAAGCTGACCCAGCTTGGCTCCAATCCCTTCCTCTTCTGGTCAATCCACGAGATTTATCTTTATTGAGCGGAAAGTTTTTATCTCAGCTTATACACTATTTCTACGCTCACTCGCAGGGAGTTGGCTTCAACGCTCTTGGGGAAGGGAAGATAAGGCTCTGCTTTTTTCACCGTATCAACAGCAGAATCGTCAAGGAGCTTATAGCCTGATGAATTGACGACTTTTACATCCGATACCGTGCCATCCCTTTTCACAACGAAGGAAACCTTTACCGTTCCCTCCATCCCACTCAGTTTCGCCTGATAGGGATATTCCTTCGCTGAATTTATCTTCTTGTATATCATCTTTTGGAACGCCGCTATCTCCTTTGGGTCTATCTTCTTCTTAGGAGGTGGTGGAGGGGGTGGCGGAGGGGGAGGAGGGGGTGGTGGCTTCACTTCCTCCTTTGGTTTCTCCACGGGTGGAGGCGGAGGAGGTGGAGGCGGTTCCTTCTTTTCTTGAGGAGGTGGTGGTGGAGGCGGAGGTGGAGAAGAGGGCATCGCTGGCTTATCGCCCGAACCACCTACCCCGGGAGCGCTACCGCTCCCTCCTAACCCCGGTCCAGTGGCGCCTGGCTCCGGCTTCGGGATTCCACCCACAACGAATTCTCCCTCACCAGGCGTCGTCTTCGCAAGAACCTGAGCTGCCCCACCTCCCGGCGTCTGGGACGCTGGCTTCTCATCGGGAAGCCAAGGAGACCTCTCAACATTTTTCGCCAAGAACGGTTTTCTGGGCAGCTCTTTCGTTACCTCTTTCTTAGTTGCCTCTTTTTTAATGGTTTGTATCTTTTGCTTCACAATTTGTGCCCTTTTCTCAAGCTCCTCGCTCTTCTGAGAGGGATTGCGAATCCTTGCGTAGATGGGTGGAAGCTGAAGAGTAGGAGGTGGACAGGTTGGACAAGCCTCAAGGAATCTTCCCGCCATCGGCAGAGCCACGATATGAAGTGAGAAGGAAACAGCGAATGCCGTTGCCCATACCCTCTTTTTATTAACGAAGTTGAAATCCATTCTCTTCATCTTTTAACCCTCCCATTAGAGGGCGGTGATTTGAGCTCTGCAGCCAAAGCTATATAATCCAAACCGGAAAGGCGAACAGCATCCAAAACATCTATGACCTTCCCATAGGGAACATTCCTATCACCGCTGACTATCACGACTATCTTTTGATTTCTCTGGGCTTCCTCAGTCAACCTATCAAGCAAACGCTCAACCGTTACCTCCTCCCCACCGAGATAAACCTTGCCATCCTTGGTTATGAATATAGCGACTTGGGTCTGCTCCTGGGGGGCAGCGGTTGCTGCTTGGGGCAACGATATGTCTATTCCCGTTCCCGTGACGATGAAGGAAGCGGTCATCATAAAGATGATGAGGAGAACAAGCAGTATGTCATTGAAGGGAACCATATTTATTTCCCAGAAAATCTCCCTTTTCTTTCTCATCCTTCCTCCTTCATTTTGAGAAGAAACTCGTTTTGCCTAATCTCCAAAGCTTCCACTATCCTTCCCGTGAGGGAGCGATAAGCATTGTAAAGCGTCACAGCGGCTATAGCGACCGCCAATCCCGCAGCTGTGCAGACAAGAGCCTCTGCGATTCCAGCCCCAACTACCGCTATTCCCGCCGAGCGATAAACCGATATGGAGTGGAAGGCATTCATTATCCCCAAAACTGTTCCAAAAAGACCTATGAAGGGAGCAACCGCTCCAACCGTTGCGAAGAAGGGAAGGTTTCTCTCAAGGAAAAAGGAAACCCTTGCCAGGTTAAGTTCCATCAGCTTCTCGTGTTCCTTTTCGCCGGGATTTGAGAAATGAAGCTCAACCAATGGATTTGACGGTGAGGGGAAGAAAGCCTTCGCCGATTTATTGCTTTTGAATTTAGCCTCAAAATCGGAAAGGAACTTCTCCAGCTCTTTTCTGAACCTGCGATAGAGTAGCGACCTCTCCACTGCCACAGCTATAAGGATAAGCGAAAGGGCGAAGAGGATATACATAGTGAAGCCGCCGTGCTGAAAAAGGAAAGTCATCACATTCATTTCAAGCACTCGCTCCTTTCTTTATATCAATTATCTTTCCATCTTCCATTTCAACGCCCATGCTTGCCCTCTCCATGATACGAGGGTCATGGGTGGCGATTATAACCGTGCATCCCTTCTTATTTGCATCCAATAAGAGGTCTATTATCTGCTCGCTTGTCTTTCTATCAAGGTCGCTCGTCGGCTCATCCGCTATCAAAATCTCTGGATTGTTGACGAGCGCTCTCGCAATTGCTACCCTCTGCTGCTCCCCTCCGCTCAGTTCAACGGGAAGCTGATTCCAAAGTCTTTTATTCGGCAATATCTGGCTCAATATTTCCATTGCCCTTTTCCTCTTCTCGCTCTCTGGCATAGGGATGGGGACGAGCGGGAAAAGGACATTCTCAAAGGAGGTAAGGGTTGGGATGAGGTTGAAGCCCTGGAAAATAAATCCGACCTTTTCTCGCCTATAAAAAGAGAGCTTTTCCTCATCCTGAACAGTAAGGTCAATTGAATCCACAATAACCTTACCGGAGGTAGGTTTATCCAATCCTCCTATGAGGTTTAAAAGGGTCGTCTTCCCCGAACCGGAGACTCCATAAATCACCACAAATTCCCCTTTCTCTATATCCAGACTCACTCCATCTAAAGAGCGGATCTCCAAATCCCTTTTTCTATAAACCTTCGTTACATTATCAACTTTTATTAAGGGCATTTCTTTCACCTCCTTAAATAGCCCTAATCGCCTGCGCGGGCTCAAGGGCAGCAGCCTTCCGAGAGGCGAGATATCCAGAAAGCACGCCCACGACTATGGAGATGAGAAGGGCTGTTATGATAATCCAAGGATATACATGCATAGCCACTTTCAAGTTTTCAGGTGGAGCGGCAGCGGGGGCGCAGGAATAAGGAAGGAGCATATGAGGCAACTTGAATACAGCGGAAGAGGCGTAAATATAGGCAAGGATATAGCCTACTATTATTCCCAGAACTCCACCAATAGTTGTTTGAACAGCCATCTCCATCATCATTAGCTTTGAGATATCCCCATTTCTCCAACCCAAGGCTTTCATAATCCCTATCTCCCTCGTGCGCTCCCCTATGGACGCAACAGCTGTCCTCATCACCAATATCGCCACCCCTATAACAACTAAGATGCTGAGAACTTTAATCATTCTTTGGGCAACTGTGGAAACTCCCGTTGTGTCAGGCAGTATCGCCTCAGCGGTTATGATTTTTATCTGCTCCTTCGGCTTCAGACCGGTCGCTTGCGCTACCAACTTCATTATCTTCGGCTTTATTGCTTCAGCCTCCTTGGGATTTTCCAGCTTGACGAGTATCATATTTACCGCATCCTTCGGGAAATTGGGCTGGTTTTCGTGAACGAGCTCCTTGGCTGTCGCGAGGGGGATAAATACCTCCGCTTCAGCCACACGGGGCACACCCTGCATATCGGCTATCCCAATAATCTCAAAGTCTTTATAACCTATCTCTATATGGTCGCCTATATTCAAGTTTTTCGCTTGCGCGAATTTCTTATCCACAATAGCTACATACTTGTCATCCAAGCTAAACGACCGTCCACTTATAACCGCGTATACCTGACCTGCAGCGGGAGCAAGGGAAAGAGGTCCGATGGAGGGATTGCTAACATCAACTCCACAGCAGTTATACATAGGATTTTTTTCCTCTGGATGATAATCCCAAAAGAGAAGAACCCCACTTACCCCCTTTACCCCTTGAACCTGGCTTATTTGTTGCAGCAAACTATCGGGTAAGGCGCCTAAATGTCTCGCTTGGCGTATTTTTTTGAAGGGTCCGGGCTCAACAAACGCAGTAATTGCTAAATCTGAACCCGCTGTCTTGAAGGGGACCATCATAGCGTCTCTAAAAAACTGCATAATCGCAAGCGCGGCAACAAGAAGGAGAATGCTGAGGAATATCCCAGCAATGGTTAAAGTAGAGCGAGCCTTCCTTCTCGTTATCTCCTTCCAAGCAAAACCAAACATAGAATATTCACCTCCTACTGAAATTTTAACCAGTGAAAATGTCATTTTTGTGTCAAATGTATGGCGGAACTGCTATACTGCAAATCGTTTTCAAAAAGTATTTTTGAAAGAATTTAATGTGAATGATTGCTCCTTTGTCTTTAAAGGAAGCAAGAAGATGCAAACCTCCTCAATGACAATTTACATGTTCCGTCATCGCAAGTGGAGGCAAAAGCGTCTCCACCCTTTGTCATTGCACGCCTTCTGTTTTTCAGAAGCCGTGGCAATCTTGTATTCAAAAAGGAAAGCAGGATGTCCCCAGGGCCTTTCCTTCGGAAAGCCTCAATTGAGAAATTGAGACTTGAAAACTATGGCTTTCCTTGGCTTATTAAAAGGGTGAAAAGACGATAGGCTAAGAATATCAAAAAGGAAAGGGAAAGTAGCCAGAGAATATATCTTCTTGTTAAAGGAACTCTCCTGGACTTCTTTTTTCCTATCTCATCTAATCTCGTGCGATAGAATCTCTCCTGCGGCGCCAACCTAATCGCTTCCCTATATTCCTCTATAGCAGATTGGAAATCTCCCCTCCTCTCCATTATATCCCCCAAAAGGGAATGTGCATCCGCGTTGAAGGGGTCGTTCTCAATAGCCAATCTGCATTCCCTCTCCGCATCATCATATCTCTTATTCGCCAAATGGAGGCTTGCGGAAAGGAGCAGCTGAGCTATCTCCTTCTGTGAGGCTGTGGGCAGCCTTGAGCCACATACCCTGCAAAACTTGCTATCCTTGCTATTAACCGCTTCACAATATGGGCAGATTATCGTGTCTTTCATTTCACATAGGGAATTATATACGGTCCTTCCGAAATTACCGCCAACTTCGCATCCTTCCCATAGCTTTCAAGCACATCCATAATCGTCCTCTCCAAATCCTCCGCTCGCTTGACAAAGCAGTGCCTTATCTCTTCATCGCTCAATCCATCTGTGTAAAGATAGACATCCTTCGCTTTCTTGTAAACCTTGGCGAGCTCCTCAACCTCCCACTGGTCAATTATGAAATTGGCGGGGTCATACATCCTCTCCACGGTCTTCTCCAAAGATTCCGAATTCCAAAGGAGGGTCCTGAACTCCTCACTACCCACTCCCTCTGAACAGGAGGAGGCTATGATGATTGTCCCACCCGGCTTCAATATTGGGAGGGCGCCCACCATACCTTTAACTGTTTGATAGAAGGTCGCATCAAGGGGAGCACCTCCTCCATGTGTGAGGACGACCTCAACAGGTTCATCTATCCCCACCTTTACGAATTTATCCACGAACTTAACCCCCTCCTCCCAAGCCTTCTCCATGTCTCCAGCGAAAACACCTGTTACCTTCCTCTCCCTATTGATCGTGATATTCAAAATGAAGTCGGCGCCAGCTATTTTCGCTATCTCCAAAGCTTCCTCATGGAAGGGATTCCCCTCAATTATGCCATTATCGGCGTTTGGATGTTCAAGGAAATGGGGACCGTGCTGGATTTTCACGGTATCAACCCCTGAAATGCCGGGGCATATGCTCTTGCGTCCTCCCGAATAACCAGCCATAAAATGGGGCTCAATGAGCCCGGTCAATATCTTCAAATCCGCTTCCAAATACAATCTATTGACCCACACCTCCGTTCCCCTCTTTGTCTTTCCCAAGAATTTCTGTTGCGATTTATCCCTTGCTATGTGATTTTCAATGCGATAATTCCTCATTATCTCCCTCCCCACCATTCTCTCCAATTCGTCTCCCAAATTGGGACGGTGAAGACCCGTGGCTATCAATATCAAAATGTCTTCCCTTCTTATCCCCGCTTCCTCCAAATACCTAAGGAGAGGTGGAAGGATAATACGATTCGGAACGGGGCGGGTTATATCTGATATGACAACGCAAGCAGTCTTCTTTCCTCTCGCTATCTCCCTTAACGGTGGAGAAGCGATGGGATTATCAAGTAGTTCCATAATTCTCCCCTCTACATCCTCCAAAGCAGGAGCATCTTTGCTGTGCAAAACAGCTTTGACCCTCTCCGCTGGAAGCTCCAAAAATAGCACCTTCTCGCCATACAAAAGCGATACCTTTACCCTCCCACCTATCATCTCATTCTCACCTCCCAGCTATAGGGAATATTGGGGTCGTTCCAGGGAAGGCGATATTCATCGGGGTTTTCCCTGTTATATGGTTCCGTGGGAACATTTATCACATAAGCGTCACCTTCCCCAACTGCTTTGAAGCCATGGGCTACCATCGGTGGTATCTTTATTAGGAGGGGATTGAGCTCCCCGACGAAGAACTCGTTTATCTCCCCTTTCGTAGGGGAATCCTCTCGCAGGTCATAGAGGGCTACTTGAGCCATTCCCTTGATGACGGCGAAATGGTCTGTCTGCAATTTGTGATAATGCCACGCCTTCACCACCCCTTTATAGCAAACAGTCAGATAAACCTGTCCGAATTTCTCAAATATCTCGTCATCGCATCTCAGTATCTCCATAAGCCATCCCCTATCATCGGGAATTGGCTTGAGAATTTTTATTTTCACTCCTTCTATCAATCTCATCACATCACCTCCAATATGCTCTTGTCTCCCGCAATTAACTTATAACTAAGAGGGCGCCCTTCCGTCCTCTTTAATATCACCCCTTTCCCCAAGATTGTATCCTCCAGCCTTCCCTTTAGATTTATAAAGCATCCATCAAGGATTATTGAATGCTCTATCTCCGTTTCCTTCACCTTCACATCATTCCCTATGGAGGTAAACGGTCCGATATAAGAATCCTCAATCACACAATTATCCCCAATGACGAGTGGACCTCGCAAAACGCTATTCCTTATCATACTCCCTAGCCCAATTTTCACCCTTCCGGAAACCTTTGTCAAGTCATCTATATCCCCCTTTATCTCCTCCTCTATTTCCTCCAAAACCAACCTATTTGCCTCAAGCAAATCCTCCGCCATCCCCGTATCCTTCCACCAACCTTTTATTATGTGATAGCTAACCCTATATCCTTTATCTATCAGCCATTGGATTGCATCCGTTATCTCCAGCTCTCCCCTCTTTGAGGGTTTAATCTCCCTACAGGCGGAGAAGATATGCTGGTTGAAGATGTAGCAGCCGACGAGGGCAAGGTTGCTTGGAGGTGGTTTCGGCTTTTCCATCAATTTTACAATCCTTCCCTCTTCAACAACCGCAACGCCGAACTTCTCGGGATGCTTTGAAGGCGATAAAAGAACGAGGGCATCAGGTTTCTCCCTCTCGTACTCCTCTACGAAGCTCTTTATCCCCTCCTTTATGATATTATCACCTAGGAACATAACGAATGGTTCGTCCCCAAGGAAGTGATGGGCGACCTTCACCGCGTGGGCGAGCCCAGCTGGCGTTTCCTGCTCAATATAAGTCAGATTTATTCCCCAACGAGAGCCATTTCCCAAAGCCTTGATTATCTCCCCCTTCGTCTCGCCCACAACTATCCCTATTTCCTTTATTCCCGCCTCAAGGAGGGTCTCAATCGCGTAAAAGAGAACCGGTTTGTTGGCAACGGGAAGAAGTTGCTTGGCGGATGTATAAGTAAGGGGCCTCATCCTTTCCCCTTTGCCTCCCGATAAAATCAGTCCCTTCATCAAATCCTCACCTTCGGTGCGTAGAAGATGTGAAAGAGTGATTTAATCGCCGCCGCCACGGGAGTTGCCATAAACATCCCCAAGATGCCAAAAAATTCCCCACCTATGAATACAGCAATGATTATCGTTATCGGATGAAGTCGCATCTGATGTCCGATAAATAGAGGGAGAATGAATTTGTCATCTATGAACTGAACGAAGGAGAAAAAGACGAGGACATAAAGGGAAAATAGGGGTGATTTTATGAGAGCTAAGAGAACTATAGGGGCGCCTCCTGCAATCGGTCCAATGATGGGAATCGCCCTTGTTATCCCAGCGATTACGCCGAGAAAAAGGGGATAATCCATTCCCAAAATCGCTAAACCTCCCCACACAATAATCCAAACGATGAGACATGCTAAAAACTGCCCAACTATGAATTGACGAAGAGCCAAGTCCGTTTCCCTCAATATCAGAAGCGCCTTGCGAGCATATTTGGGAGGGATGAAAAGGAAAAGCTCTCTTCTCAATCCCTTCGCTCCTATTGCTAAATAGAAGGCTATGATTGGGATGAGGAAGACCTCCAAGATATGTCCGAATGCGGATACGGTTTTCTCAACTATCCATTGAACGCCCGTGGAGATATACTCTGTGATTTTCGCGAATTGGTCAGCAATCACCTTCTGATATGGGTCAGGTAGATTTAGGAGCTTTCTCTGAACATCCTCCGCTATCTTTACCAAATCCTTTGTGTATTTTGTTATGTTTACCTGCAAGCTTCTTGCCTCGCCTACGAGCGGGCTCACAAGGAAATAAGAGGCGCCAACAGCGATGCCAAGTGTGACTATTATCACTATAATCGCGCTGATTGTTCTCCTCGCACCGCCCTTTATCCTCCCCCAAAACCTTCTTCTCTGAAGCCATTTGATGAAAGGAGCAAGACAATAGTATAAGATAACCGCAATGATAATTATGAGGACGAGCGAGCGAATTCTCCAGAGAAAATAACCGAAAAGAGCGATTAATAGCAGACGCCAGAGGAAAGTAGTGAAGAGCTCCCTCCTACCTAACATATCGGCTCAAACTCCTCAACTTTTTCCTTCCTCCAGCCGAGAAAATAGAGGATAGCTTGATAAACTCTATCTTTCGCCTTTCCATCTCCAAATATTTTCACCTTCCTTGACATTTTCACATATTCCTCCCGAGATTGCAAGAGTTTTTTGCTTTCTTCAACGATTTTATCCTCCTCCGTCCCAACTAAAACCCCACAGCCAGCCTCAACCACCTCGGGACGCTCTGTTACCTCACGCAAAATCAAAACCGGTTTCCCCAGATATGATGCTTCCTCTTGTATACCACCAGAATCCGTCATGATAAAGTAGGCACCCTGCATTAGTTTTACGAAGTGTATAAATGAAAGCGGCTCAAGAAGATGAATTCTTTCCCCCTTCAAAATCGGCTTAACCGTCCTCCTCACAATTGGATTTCTGTGCATTGGAAAAACGAGCTCCAAGTCCTTGAATTCTTTCAATAATTTCTTGACCGCTAAAGCGACCCTTCTCATAGGCTCTCCCCAATTCTCCCTTCTATGCATCGTCAGGAGGATGTAGCGCCCTTTGGAAGAAACAGGAAGCTCACAGTTCTTCTCTAAAGCCATCTCCAACGCATCTATTACCGTGTTGCCGGTAACGAATATCCTCTCCTCCTCTATCCCTTCCCTCAAAAGATTCTCCTTAGCCCTTCTCGTAGGGGCGAAATGCAAATCCGCTATATGAGTTGTCAATCGCCTATTTATCTCCTCGGGAAAGGGAGCAAACTTATCATTTGTTCTCAATCCAGCCTCAAGATGCGCTACCCTCACCTTTTGATAAAACGCTACGAGGGAGGATATGAAAGTCGTTGTTGTATCTCCCTGCACAATCATCATATCCGGTTTTTCCTTCCTCAATATTTCCCCTACCCTCTTCAACAATCTTGCAGAAAGTTCCTCCAAACTTTGAAGTCTTCGCATAACATTCAAGTCATAATCGGGAATTATATCAAAATCCCTTAAAGCGACATCAAGCATTTCCCTATGTTGGGCTGAGGCGAGGACCTTTACCTCAAATCTCTCGTCCTCTTTGAGTTTTTTAATTAGTGGTGCCATCTTTATCGCATCGGGTCTCGTCCCAACAACGCAAATTATCTTCATTTTTCAACTCCTCGCGAGAAATAAAGCTAAACCTGAGAAAAGAATCGTGGCTAAATAAAGAATAATGACGACTTCCCTTTCGCTGTATCCTCTGTTTAAGAGCGTGAAATGAATATGTTCCCTATCACCTCTAAAAGGTGAGCGTCTGTTAGCTATCCTCTTTGAGGTAACGAAAAGGGCATCAATAATCGGAATGGCTAAGACGAAAAAGGGAACGCCTATTGAAACGAGGAGGGCGGTTTTAACCGCTCCCATCACAGCGAGGACGGCTATGGTGTAGCCGAGGAACATCGCTCCAGTGTCGCCCATAAATGTCTTCGCCGGGTAAAAATTGAAGGGAAGAAAGCCGAGACAAGAACCGGCGAGGATGAGGAAGAGAAGAGCGACTTCAATTCTCTGAAGGAAAAGGGAAAGGGTGAAAAGGGCTACGGATGAGATGGCGCATATCCCCGCCGCTAAACCGTCCAAGCCGTCAATGAAGTTTATCGCGTTTATTAGTCCCACAATCCAGAAGAAAGTCCCTATCGTTCCTATAATTCCCAAACGGATATACCCTCCACTGAAGGGAGATGATAAAAGGGAAACCCTTAAACCCATCGCGATAGCTAGGCAAGCGACAATTGCCTGACCGATGAACTTGAGATAAGCGGGAAGTTCAAAGATGTCGTCCAATATCCCCAGAATCACTATCAACCCACCACCTACAATGACCGCGTTATATCCACTCTCCCAACTTATGACTCCCTTTAGCAGAAGGAAAAAAGAAGTGAACACAAAGGAAAGGAAGATGGCTAATCCGCCAAGCTGAGGAATATATCCCTTATGACGCCTCCGTTCATCGGGGACAGCAAGAGCACCAACCTTCTTCGCGATGAAAATGGAAAAAGGAGTTAAAAGAAGTGAAAGAACAAAGGCGATGAGAAATAGGACAAAGGGATGGAATTTCATTTTATCTTTATCAGCTCCACTCCCGCCTCCTTCAGCATCTGCTCAGCCAATTCATCGGGATAAGGTGCCTCAAAGATTATCTTTTTAATTCCCGCATTGATTAACATCTTCGCGCAAGTTATGCAGGGCTGATGGGTGCAATAGAGAGTAGCTCCTTCAATTGAGACTCCGTAATAAGCAGCTTGAATGATGGCGTTTTGCTCTGCGTGTAAACCACGGCAAAGCTCCTGTCTCTCACCCGAGGGAATCCCCAATTGCTCCCTCAAGCAACCAACTTCAAGACAATGAGGCAATCCACGAGGAGCCCCATTATAACCTGTGGTAAGAATCCTTTTCTCCTTAACTAATACTGCTCCAACTTGTCTCCTTAAACAAGTTGAACGGGTCGCCACGACCCTTGCTATCTGCATAAAATATTCATCCCAAGAGGGTCTCGTTAATCCTTCCATAAACCATTCAATCCTTCATATAGAGGGAATCGCTCACATAATCTCGCTACCCTCTCCCTTGCCTGCTTCTTGACATTCTCATCATCGGGATGTAATAGAACGCTTGCAATTATATCCCCTATTTCCTCCATTTCTTCCTCCCCCATTCCTCTCGTGGTCAGAGCTGGTGTCCCAAGTCTTATACCCGAAGTCACCATCGGCTTTTCCTCATCAAAGGGAATGAGGTTCTTGTTGACAGTTATTCCCACTTCATCCAACAAAAGCTCCGCCTGCTTTCCCGTTATCCCTTTTGACTTAACATCTACCAACATAAGGTGGTTGTCTGTTCCACCAGAGATTATACGGAATCCCCTTTCAGACAAGGCTTTAGCGAGGGCTTTCGCGTTTTTTACTATCCTTTCCTGATAAGCTTTAAATTCAGAGCTCATTGCCAGCTTGAAACAGACAGCTTTAGCCGAGATTATATGCATTAATGGTCCACCTTGCATACCAGGCATCACCATTTTGTCTATGATTTTAGCGAACTCCTGCTTGCAGAGAATGAATCCCGAGCGGGGACCTCTCAACGTTTTGTGAGTTGTTGATGTCACGAAGTGGGAGTAGGGAACAGGGGAGGGATGGATTCCCGCAGCGACCAATCCCGCAATGTGAGCCATATCAACCATCAAGAGCGCACCCACATCATCTGCTATCTCCTTGAATCTCTGGAAATCTATAACCCTTGGATAAGCGGAAGCGCCGGCGATTATCAATTTGGGCTTATACTGCTGAGCCAAACGATAGACTTCCTCATAATCTATCATCTCTGTTTCCCTTGAAACTCCGTAGAAGACGACATTATAGAAAATTCCGGAGAAGTTAACGGGGCTACCATGGGAAAGATGTCCACCATGGGCGAGGTTCATTCCCATAATAGTATCTCCAGGCTTTAAAGTGGCGAAGTAGACCGCCATATTAGCTTGCGTGCCCGAGTGGGGTTGCACATTGGCATGTTCCGCCCCGAAGAGGGCTTTAGCCCTCTCTATGGCAAGGTTCTCAACGATATCCATAAACTCGCATCCACCATAATATCGCCTACCCGGATATCCCTCGGCATACTTGTTCGTCATAATCGAACCTGCCGCTTCCAAAACAGCGCGAGGAGCGAAGTTCTCCGAGGCAATAAGTTCCAGCTTGTTCCTTTCCCTTACTAATTCACCCTTTATCGCATTCCAGACATCTGGGTCAACTTCCTTCAAAGAAGCCATCATAATTTCCTTGTCTCTCATTCTCTTTTCCTCCTTTTCTCATATTCCTCTATCTTTTTAATCCTTCTTATGTGTCTCTCTGCCCCAGAGAAGGGCGTGTTCAAGAAAACATCTACGATGCTCTTGGCAAGCTCGCTCCCCACTATTCTTGCCCCTATGGCAAGTATATTCGCATCGTTGTGAGTGCGAGCGAAGCGAGCGGTCGTTTCGTCGGTGCATACAGCACACCTAATCCCCTCCACTTTATCCGACGCCATACACATGCCTATCCCCGTCCCACAAACAAGTATCGCCCTATCCACCTCTCCCCTCGCCACCTTCTCCGCTACAAAGAAAGCTATATCAGGATAATCGGAAGGGGCGGTGTTGAAAGCACCACAATCCTCCACTTCCCATCCTCTCTCCCTCAGATACTGCTTCAATTCTTCCTTTAAATGAAAGCCCGCGTGGTCGCTACCGAGAGCAATCCGCATATCCTTAAATGGCTTTGACATCGTCCTGCGTCAATAAGCGAATGCCCGCTTCCTTCAATAGAGCGCTTGCCCTTTCCTTATCGTCAACCTGTAGGATGAGGATAGCGCTTTCCTTCAACCTTATAACGCTCGCATAACAATATTCAATATTTATCCCTTCCTTCGCGAGGAGAGAAGTTACTGAGGCTAATCCACCAGGCTTGTCGGGCACATCAACTGCCAATACCTCCGTCTCAATAACAGCATATCCCTCTTTGAGAAGGGCTTCCTTCGCCTTTTCCGGCTCATTAGGTATGAATCTAACAACTCCGTAGTCCTTCGTCTCAGCAACCGAAAGCGCCCTAATGTTAATCCCTGCTTTGGCAAGACAATCAGCCACCGCCGCTAATCTGCCCGGCTTATTTTCCAAGAACACAGCTAACTGCCTTATCATTTCCTCTCACCTCCTTCCCTTTGGAATAGTTCTCTTTTATCAATAACCCTTTTCGCCTTTCCCTCGCTTCTCGGTATGCTACCAGGCTCAGCCAAAGTTAAATTGACCGATATATCAAGAGCGCTCTCCAACGCCTCCTCTATCCTCTCACGCAACTCCTCCAAATCCCTCATCTCATCAGATAAGAACGATTCGGATACCTCAACCCTCAACTCCAATGTATCCAATCTCCCCTTCTCTCTATCCACTATAATCTCGTAATAGGGTGTTACACCTCCCACGCTCAAGAGAACGCTTTCAATTTGGGATGGGAATACATTTATTCCCCGCACGATTATCATATCGTCAGTGCGTCCCTCTATCCTTGAGAGACGCCAAAAAGTTCTCCCACATTTGCAGGGTTCGGGATTTAGCGAGCATATATCCCTTGTCCTATACCTTATCAAGGGAAGTGCTTCCTTCGTTAGAAATGTAAATATTCTTGCCAGTAGTCCCTGAAGAGCTTTGGAGACGAACCACTTCCTTCATAGGAACCGCGAGAAGCTTCAGGGGATAATTATCAACGATGTCCTGCTTAGTGGTGAAGGGAAGTTTGGTGATATCCGATATATCCTTTATATCCTCTGGCTTTATCCCGAGAGAGTCAAATTTTTGCCTGTAAAAGGGCATTCTCTCGTAAACATATCTAACCAATGCCCTTAATCTCTCGGATTGCAGATTCCTCAGTTCTTCCCTGCTTAATCCTTCTACATCGCTATAAAATTGCTTCATTTCTCTACCTCCAACCCTCTACCTTAATGGGAGTGCCTTGTTCAGCCGAACGCCAAGCAGCCTCTGTAAGAGCGATTACCCTCAATCCCCAAACCGGAGGAACCTGGTTATCCTCCTTGCCTTCCACACAATCAAGGAAAGCCTCTATGGGTGGTTTGCCTTCGGGAAGCTCTTTGGGAGTGAAGTATTTGCCATCCTCTCCCTGCTGAATCACTTGCCATCCATCCCTTATCAAGATTGCTCCCTTCTTCCCCCAAACTCCTATCTCCTCTCCCCAACCTGGATTGTCTCCAATTATGCCAACAGAGCCGAGCATTCCATCGCTGAATTTGATTGCGAGCGCTGAAAGGATATCAACTCTCGCTTCCTCCTTCTCCATATATGCGAAGACTTCAAGGGGACGAGCCTCCGTTAGCCACAACATAGCGTGAACTAAATGGCTTCCTGAATCGTTAATCTGCCCACCGCCGCTCAAATGGGGTTCTCCCCTCCAGCTATAGAGCGCGGCTGGTAGCCAATTTTGCGCCTGATAAGCGGTGAAGAAGAGAAGCTTGCCAAGCTTTCCTGAGGATATCTGCTCCTTGGCATAGAGGAAGGCAGGCATAAATCGGCGCTGATAAGCCACCATCACAATTACTCCTTTCTCCTCAGTGAGCTTAACAACCCTCTCCGCCTCCGCAACGGAGCAAACCATGGGTTTCTCAACAAGTATATTGAGTCCCTTCTCCAGACAGCCAATCAATTGCTCGTAATGGCAGGTATGGGGGCTGGCTATCAAAACCGCATCCAGTTCCTCTTTCTCCAACAATTCCTCATAATTATTGTAAAGATTTGCCTTGTTCAGCTGAGGAAATCGCTTCACAGTGGCATCCAAGGATTTCTGGTCGGGGTCGCAGAGAGCCACTATATCGGCTCTTTTCCCCAGGAAGCCTTTGTCTTGCAAAACTTTGATGTGGGCTTGAGCCATACCGCCGGAACCGATGACAGCAAGTCGCATTTGTTCTTTCCTCCTTTTTCGTTTTTTTAAAATTATAACTTAATTAATAGAGTTATCAATAGAGAGTCAAAAACAATTAAGCCCTCTTAAAAAGAACAAACTCGTCCTAGAAGTTGAATGGCGTCTATGTAGGATAACAAGCATAAAAACGATAAAATTAAGATGTTTCTAATCAAGAAAATAGCGCTTTTAAAAAGTTTAAAAATGATTTTCCGGAAAAAAATGTAAATATCGGGGGTTGAAATTCGGTAAAGGAGGGAAAATCCTCCTTTCACTCCGTTAATTTTTATAAATCATAAGGTTTGTCTTGACTTTTAGCCCTTCCAATCCTAAAATTTAATCCAAAAATCTTATTTAGATAGGAGGAATCTATGACCAAAAGGGAAGAGCTCTGTAAGAAGGTGTTAGCGGAAGTTAAGGACAAGAAAATTGAGTTCATTGAGCTCTGGTTTGTTGATTTGCTCGGATTTCTAAAATGCATATCAATAACTTCGGGCGAGCTTGAAGAGGTTTTGAGGCGAGGAAAGGGCTTTGACGGCTCCTCCATAACCGGCTATGCGGAGATAGAGGAGAGCGACATCGTTGCCCTTCCCGACCCCTCCACCTTCTGCATTCTTCCTTATGTTCCCCAGGACCAACCGAGCGCGAGGATGTTCTGCGATATATTTTATCCGGATGGCAGACCCTACGATGGAGACCCACGCCTCGCCCTTAAAAAGCAGATGGAAAGAGCAAGGGGGATGGGCTACATCTATAATGTCGGACCAGAGGTGGAATTCTTTTATTTCAAGACTTCCCAATTGCCCGAGCTTTTAGATAAGGGTGGCTACTTTGATGTAATCGCGGTTGAAACGGCTAATGCTCTAAGAAGGGAAACGGTTGAATTGCTTGAACTTATGGGAATCCAGGTAGAGGCAATCCATCATGAGGTCTCCGCAAGCCAGCACGAGTTTGATTTGAAATATGCCGACGCTCTCACAATTGCCGATGCTTTGATAACTACTCGCCTCGTGACGAAGGCAGTAGCCCAGAAGCACGGCTTCTATGCAACATTTATGCCTAAGCCAATTTACGGGGTGAACGGCAGCGGTCTCCATGTCCACCAATCTCTTTTCTCCATCAAGGAGAATAGAAATGCCTTTTATGACCCTTCCGACCCCTACAATCTTTCCATTGTTGCGAAGAGATTCATCGCTGGACAGTTGAAGCACGCAAGAGAAATCTGCTCCGTCGTTGCTCAATGGGTCAATTCCTACAAAAGGCTCGTTCCCGGCTATGAGGCGCCAGTCTATGTTTCCTGGGCGCAGAAGAACCGCACTACTATGATAAGAGTTCCCGCCTATCGCCCCGATGGCGGAGTTTCCATAAGGGCTGAGTTTCGTGTTCCCGACCCCGCTATGAATCCCTATCTCGGCTTCGCCGTTATGCTCGCGGCGGGATTGGAAGGAATAGAAAAAGGATATGAACTTCCTCCACCTGTTGAGGCGAATGTCTATGAGATGTCCAAAGAAGAGAGGGAGAAAAAGGGCATCCCCGACCTGCCCGTGGACCTCTTTGAGGCAATAAGTGAAACGAGAAGAAGCGAGCTCGTTAAACGCACTTTGGGTGAGCATATCTTCACGAGGTTCATAACGAATAAGCTCAACGAGTGGGAGCTCTACCGGGCACAGGTCACATCTTTTGAGCTGGAAAAATATCTTCCCATACTCTAAAATGCACGACCCAAAGCTGATTAGAGAAAATCCTGACCTGTTTAAATCAATGCTCAAATTGAGAGGGATGGAGGATTCCCTTATTGATGAGTTCCTCGCCGTTGATGAGAGGCGAAGGCAAATCCTCCAAGAGACTCAATCCCTTAGAGAAAAGCAGAACAAGGCTTCTAAGGAAATCTCCCAATTGAAACGAAATAAAAAGGAAATCCCCAAAACTTTGCTTGAGGAGATGAAGCACATCTCCGAAGTTCTGAAGGAGAAACTGGCTGAGCAAAGGGAAATAGAGGGACGCTGGCGAGAGATATTGCTCTCCATCCCCAATCTTCCTCATTCAAGCGTCCCCGAGGGACAAACGGATGAGGAAAACGAAGAGGTCAGAAGATGGGGAGAGATACGCCGATTCCCATTTGAAGTGAAACCCCATTGGGAGATAGGGAAAAAGCTCGGTTTATTCGATTTGGAAAAAGCCGCTGATATCGCTGGCTCTCGCTTTCCTCTCTTTTTGAATTGGGGCGCAAAGTTAGTGAGAGCTTTGATTGATTTCATGCTTGACCTTCATACAAAGGAGCATGGCTATATAGAGGTCTCACCTCCCCTGCTCGCAAACCAAACCTCTTGCCTTACCTCAGCCCACCTTCCCAAATTTGCTGATGACCTCTTTCAAACCAAAGATGGCTTCTTCCTCATCCCCACAGCTGAGCTTCCCCTTGCGAATCTCCATAGGGACGAAATCCTTCCCGGCGACCTTCTACCCCTGAAATATGTGGCCTACACTCCCTGCTTCAGAGAGGAAGCGGGCTCTTGGGGAAAGGAGATAAGAGGATTAATTCGTCATCACCAATTTGACAAAGTGGAGTTGTTCAAGTTCACTAAGCCGGAGGAATCATATGAGGAACTTGAGAAGCTCGTTGATGACGCGGAGGAAGTCCTGAGAAGGTTGGAGATTCCCTATAGAGTCGTGAATGTGTGCGTGGGAGATTTGGGCTTCTCGGCTGCGAAGAAATACGATATAGAGGCTTGGTTTCCCGGGATGGGAAAGTTTATAGAGGTTTCCTCCTGTTCAAATTGCACCGATTTCCAAGCGAGAAGGGGGAATATTAGATATAGGGAAACACCCACCTCTCCTCCTCGCTTCGTTCACACACTCAACGGCTCGGGGCTAGCTGTCGGCAGGACCCTTGCCGCCTTAATAGAGAATTATCAGGAAGAGGATGGTAGGATAAGAGTACCTGAGGCTCTCCGTCCCTATCTTGGAGGAATAAGCCATATCCCTCCCTGATGGCGGGAAAGGTAAAGTGCGGAAGGGTCGCTATAGTTGGAAGAGGTAATGTAGGAAAATCCACCCTTTTTAATTCTTTATTGGGGGAGAAGAGATCAATAGTGACGCGGTGGGCGGGGGCTACAAGGCGTCCTATGACAGGCGTTTTGAACTTGGATGATTGCCAAATAGTGCTCATTGATACCCCCACTTTCATCATCCCAAAGAACAAATTGGAGAAGATAATGAACTCGTTTATAAAAGGGGCGCTAACTTCCTCCGATTTGGCGCTTATGGTAGTGGATGCGACTTTCCCTCCTTCCCCTACCGAGCTTCAGCTTTGTGCTAAGATAAGGAAAAGCAAAGTTCCCGCTTTCCTGCTCATAAATAAAATGGACGCGGTGAAGAATTTCAGATTAGAGGAAAGGACGGAAGAATATCTCAAGGCTTTCAAGAAGACATTTTTTCTTGAGACGCTCCCTGTATCCGCTTTGCTTAAGGAAAATCTTGACTTCCTTCTCAAGAGAATAAAGTTGTATTTGCCGGAGAGGGAGCCAATATTTAAGAATCCACCTCCACCGCCGCCCGATTGGTTCGCCGTTCAGGAAGCGATAAGGGAAGAGGTGACGAACTTCTTCCACGATAGGGAACCGAATAGGATGGAGGTGAGGGTAAAGGAGATAAGACCACCAGTGGGAAAAGGCAAAACCCACATCATCGCCTATTTGTATGTTGACAATGAGAAACGAGTATCTTCAATAATAGGATATAAAGGGGGACTGATATCCCAGGCATCCCATTTAGCGCGTTTGAGATGTGAACGGGTATTGAATCAACCTGTTTATCTTGACCTGATAGTGAGAGCGTGGGAGAAATGGCGAAGCGACATAAAAGCTTTAGAGGAATTCGGCTACCTCAAGAAAGGGTCTCATAAGAGACACTCAAAGCGTTAACAATCAACAGCAATCTTTGAAATTTTTCCCAATCCTCTTTTCCCTTTTCATCTTTCAAAAGAGAAACGAGCACCAGAATAAGCTTCTCTTACTCATCCTCCAATATAATTCGTTTCATATGTATCTTGTCCGCTATTATCCCCCTATTAAACCGCCTATTCCAAAAATAACGGCTATAGATGCTATCGCCATTAAATTATACATGCTAATATAAGGATGCCTATCTTTAACGGAATGAGCTAAAAACCAGCCAATTATAAAACTGTATATAACTCCGCAGAAACCCATAAGGGCTCCAAGCAGGCATCTTCTCTGGACATCAACTTCTGCCAAAGGTAAAGCGCCAATTATAGCGTTCAGAGGATGACCCCAAATTTGTATCTAACAAGAATTGGCGCATTTTGACGAACTAAAATGAACAACTGCCCAACCACTATGGTTAGAATAAACGAGCCAAAGGCAAATATACTTTTTCCTTCTCCTATTCATTAAACTGGATATAAGAACTTCCACAATTTGGAGAATTTTAAAATGCTTCTAATTTACCATCCGGGCATTCGTAGAAGAAACCAGCCTCAAGGATAGATTCCTCTTTAGAGGGAAACCCACCTTTGGAAATAACATAATTTAGTGGCCACCCAAAAAGTCCCTTCATTTGTTTAGAGGAAATAGCAGGATTAGTAGACCAGATTATCAAAACCTGTTTCTCTTTGTTGAAGGGACTGGGAACATTCATAATAAGGAAGATAGCATCGCCTTCGTATCTTCTTTCCCTTATCTCTACGAACTTGTCACCCAACTTTATCGGAAGGGAATCCCTAATTTTCTCAATTACCGAGTTATCGCTTAGCGAGCCAATTAACAATAGATTTGCCTTTTTCAAATCCTCATCTGTTGCCTCCTCGTCTTTCATAACTTTGATTTTGTCTTCAGGGTAGGTTATGAAAGTATCAGAGGAAATCATTTCCTTGACAACGCTCTCATAAAACGATTTCCATTGGGAATCACGGTGCGTTCCGTATATGACATAAACCTCGGGATAATCTCTGCCTTTGGGGAAGAAGAAGCTTTCAATTGAGGCGAAACTGCATTTATCTATGTTTCCACCATATTTGGAGAAAATATTTGATTGTTGAACGATAGGAGAAAACTTAGAAGATAGGAGGTGAAGGAAATCAATAGATGGGGACACATTCGGAATAACATAGGGAATACCTGATGACCAAAGTTCTACAGCTTTCTCCAGCTCGCCTATCTGTAAATAACACCTGCTGAGGGCGAGATAAACCTGAGTCTTCATTAAATAAGGAAGAAATGAACCCTCATCCTCTAAAAGCAAATCCTTTATCTCCCAAAGCTGCTTATACCCCAGATTCCTATCTAATCGTGGATTCAATGAAGCTAAGGTTGCTAAATACATAGCTTGTTGTTTTATAGGTTCAGGGGTATCCTCCCTTCGGAGGAGGGAAGCATAAACTTTGAAACATTCCCGCAGACTTGCAATATCGTCCGATTTACCCATGTTATAAAGACAAACGCCTATACCATTAGTAGCGAGGAAATAATATGCTCCATTATAATCTTGACATTTTTTATATGCTTCTATTGCTTCCTTATATTTTCCCCTTAGTTCATTGAGATAGCCGAGGGCGAAGTAGCCGATTTCAGTTTGGGGAAAGCTTTTCGCTACCTTCTCAAATAAACTTTCCATAGAGCTCTCCTCGCCCTTCCCAAACAAAGCCCAAGCCAAGTTTAGCATCACAGTTGACGCCTTTTCGTCATTTGGGAATTTTTCAAGAAATTCCTGATAACATCTCATAGCTTCTTCATTTTTACCCGCTGAAGAATACATATCTCCTGCCCGCAAAAGAGCTTCAGCTGCGTATTGGCTGTAGGGATATTCATCCACTACTTTTTTGAAGGTCTTGGCGGATGCCTCATATTTTTTCTCCTTGCAGTAGCGCCAGGCGATATTCATCAAACTTCCTGCTCGGAACTCCTCCGATTGGGAGTACTCAATAGCTTGAAGTTCGTAGTCAATAGCCTTATCCATCTCTCCCCAATCCTCGCAAAGCCTTGCGAGCTCTCTGAGGGAACCGGCACAGCTCTCGTAATCGCCGAAAGCTTCGTCTGCTTTTATTTTCTGGAGGTAGGAATTTTCCTTCTCTTGGAATTCCTTATATAAAGACTCGCACTTTTTGAGCTCCTCTTTTATCGCTTGAAGGAGGTTATCATCTTTTTTAGCCCTCTTCCTCGCTTCCTGTAAGTCTTCCATAGCCTTCTTAATCCAATTTTTCCCCTCATAGCACAGCGCCCTATTATAATGGGAGTAGGCGAGGATTTCCTCCCTATAGGATTGCGATATGAGGCTCGTAAGGTTCTCAATTGCTATGTCATATTTTTTCTCTCCAAGATAGGTTAAAGCTATTCCCATTTGGGCTTCATCAGCTATAGCCCCGCCCCATTTATGTGCTTCCTTGAAGAACTGCCTTGCGTTTTCATATGATTTAAAAGCCAGATAACATTGCCCCAATCTCAAAGCGGATTTTGCGGTTAATTCGTCTTTCGTTTTTCTCTGATAAATCTCTCTAAATATTGACATTGCTTTACTATAATTACCTTGATTAAAATACTTTTCCCCCTCATTGAATCGTCCCTGTTGCGTCAATGAGAAAATAATGAAGCCAAAAATAAGATAGCATAAACAGAGACCCCTTTTCATAGTAATCGCCTCCATAAAAATTTTTATTGCTTGCTACTCAAGCAAGCATATCTCTTCCCGACAATAATTATAAATCAACGCGAAGCACTGCTCAATATCCAAAACAGGTTAAACCCGCTTTTCACCATTTCCCCAAGCTAACCTCTGTAACGATTATGTTTGTATGCGAACCATTCCAATTTTTAGCCAGGAAATTATCCATTTTTGCATCCCAGAGAACAAGGTACGTCTCTTTTCCCATTATAAGTTGCCCAACCCCCAAAAACGTATCCGCTTCCCTCCTTTCTTTTGCTCTTTGCCGTGCCCCCCTTATTAAGAGCTTTCTCTTTTTATAAGTGGCGAAATCTTGAAGACCTTTTGCGATATCGTAAATGAGAGGCTGTCCCTGTTGGTTGCATATGCATTTTTCTATAAATAAATTAATGCTTGCAACGAAACTTTTCTCGTTCTCGTTTCCTCTCAACCCAAGATGGTCAAGAAGCATCCCACACACAGTAGCATGACTATTCAGGAAGTATTTGTAGCGGGGAAAACTTTTAACCGAAACGAGACTCTTTGCGGGAAAGGGAGATAAACTAAATTCTTCAATGTCTCCGTTCGTCCGGCAGAGCATATAACCAATTGGTTTATTATCCAAAAGGATTGGATATTTGAGAAAATCTCTTGCGTGAACTCTTACCTTCACTACATCTCCAAGATAGGCATTTTGAGGACACAAGTTTAAAGTTTTAAGCTGAGAGATAAAAGCATCCGGGGAAGCCTTGATAAGTTGGAAAGGAAGTAAAAGCAAAATATAAATAAGTTTACCTCCGTAATCGTGATTTATAAGGATGACTATGATACCTTTATCCCCACAAAGAATAGAATATGTCTCAACCTGGGGATTGGACGATTCAGCCATTTGGAATAGGTCACCAATTTTAAGAAGTTCACTAACTTCTCTTATTCCCCGATTTATCTTCCCAATTTCCCTCTCTATCCCAAGTTGGGCTTCATAACCATCTTTGAGGGGACGATGCAAGTAATAAACTCCTTCACAGGGATTAATCGCAAGCGAATCGGCGAGTTCACCATATATGAAGTACGCGCGAAACTTTTCCGCATCTCTAAGGCAGACAGTAGTTAAAATCTGGCTATTCCCATTGGAGGAGCTGCTCTTTATATCCATACCTACAGGGTCATCAAACAATAAATTAACCATATTCGGAGACCTGTTCTTAAATTCAACGAGCTTTTCTGGATTAGACGTGTAAAGGTTCAAGAAAGGGCGAGAATCAAAATCCAGTTCCTGTCGGTCGTCACCATCCCACGAGGTGATCGGGAAAAAGGAAAAAACCCTTACAGTAGCTTCCGCTATATTACCTTCTTCTGTTTCCAATTTAAATGTGGCAAATTCCCCCTGGTTTAAAGGTCTGCTTAGGCTAACCACTAAGCAATCCTTTCCAAAAGCCGGGATAGCCCTTATATGATTAGCGATTTGAGATGTTACATCTTGGTTATCAAGAAATAGCTTTTTAACATTTAAGGGCTTGTCGCATAAATTTTCTACATACACATAAACAGCTTTATTATCAAGGTCAAAGCCAGTAAGGGTTGGGAACAGATTGCCACCAAAAGGATATGGATTGTGCCAGAATCATACAGTGAATGTGCTATACGAAGATAAGCATGGTCTACAACCACTGATTGGTAAACCCTTTGAGGTCTTACCTGGAGGATACAATTTGCAAGAAAGAACGAGAATATTATGGCTTGCTTATTAATAAAGCCCTTCCATCCCATAGGGTATCAAGGGCGAAGATAGGAGTAACCCCAAGAATGGTGGGAGGGTCTATGAGCACGACTTTATCATCAGCGAAACCAACAACTACTATATAATGGTTGGGAGGAATGAAGGCTATTGCGAGCTTGTTTGATTTCCTCAAATCATCAATCGTTATATCCAAGCCTTCCACCTTCAAGCCCAGCGCCTCAGCTGCCTTCTTCAAACCAGCCATAGAGGTAAAACCTTTCTCATCAGCGCCTGCAAGCTGTGCTATCTCTTTTGAGCTCGTCTTTACCCCCAAAATCCCGCATATGGCAAGGAGGGCGTTGGGACCACAATTTTTATACGACCTCTGCCCCTTTTGGGGACCAAAGTTCTTTTCTATCTCCTCCAAACCCATTTCCCCGTTTCTGAAACTCCTCGCTGCCTCGGCAACATACAAGATGTCTTCATCAGTAGGTTGTTTCTGACCCGCTACATAAACCTCATCTACTCGGGCATCCCAAACCAGAACACCATCAGGAATTTGAGGGGAAAAAACCTGGTCAGGAATATCTTGATTGATTTTGCATTCATTAACAACAAATTTTTTCTTGGAAATTGGAAGGTTCTTCTTTATTACCTCATCGTAAAAATACAGGGTGGAAGTTGCTTTAGTCGGAAGAAAAATTCCCTCGGCATAGCTTTTAAAATCTTCAAATTCCAATGTATAAACAACTCTTCCATCGGGGGCATAATCAACGCGCCGAAGTATGCTCCAGCTTAAGTTCGGGTCAATCCGAAGCCTCCATCTCCACCGAAAAACGGTTTTCGCACCTTTAGAAGTCTGAAATTCCTCATCTTTTATCACTTCTATGATATAACATAAATCGCCAGCTATATTTTCTTTTCCAACCAAAGATGTCTTGCTTTCTTCAAGGAGAGCGGCAATCTTTTCCTTATTTATACCCAGGCCGAGATAACCAAGGGGAACATAAATATCACCCACATAAGCATCGGGAAGAGGTGTTGGCTCACCATAAATGTGAACTTGCACAACATCTCCGGGCTTATATTTCTTTGAGCTCTGGACTTCCCTCTGACCTTGCATAAGTTCTTCATAATAAATGAAACGAAAAAATTTCTCTCCATCAAATGAAGCAATTGTTTTGGATTCTTGCTGCGTTTCTCCCTTCCGCTCCAATTTCATCTTTTCGCCTTTCATTTGCCACAGATAATCCCTTGAAGAAAAACTTCTCCACCCTTCGGAGGAAGTCCGCACACTCTCGGATGATGCTGTTTGTTGCAACGATATTGTGAAATTAAGAGTTATTGTTTTGAGACCGGATTCTTTCCCCTTGAGCTTTTCAAAGACGGTTCGGAGCACATCATCGTTTGAAGAAGCACCTGAAAAGGTAGCTTGCAAGAAAAACATCCCTAAAGCGAGGATTGTCAATGTTTTCAGTGGAAACGATTTTCTCATTTGATAACATAATCACCTCTTTAAATAGTAATCATTCCACTCAGCGGGGTTTATCTCCTTTGCCCCCTTAGGAGGGACAAAGATGAACATATCCTTTTTGATTGCTGGATTAAAGGAAAGTTTATGTATCTTTAATGAATGAACCTCTATGCATCCCTTAAATTCAGGGTTTTCAACTTTTTCCATTTTCATCTCTACTTGAATCGCGATTGGAAGATAGGTTTTCGGGTCTGCCCAGACCTTAAAATTAAAAGTCATCGTGCCGGTCCTCTTCTCACGTTCTTTTGGGTCAGCTGAATAAGGGGAAGTTTCAAAAGCCTCTTTAAAAGAGGGAACCACAAGAAGCAAAGCTTTCCTGCCATTGATTACATCCCACTTTACGGTAGCCTTATTGAAATCCCACGGCTTCCCCTTTTGCAAAGGGTCATCATTGAAAGGGAGTGCAAATGTAAAAGCTGTTAATAGCGCTCTTTTATAAGTTTGCTTAGTAAAATTCGCGAATCCCGATGTGATGGATTTTTTTGAGAAAACATTCCTCTTCCGGGAATATTTCCACCAATATTTTCCATCGTAGACAACAAGGGAATCACCGCTTTCGTAACGCCACTTTCCAGAAGAATCAGTGTAAAATCTTACCCGTCCCCCATCGGCAGGGTATGAGCGCTGTCTAATTTCACCATTGGGTCCTTTTACATACCCTTCATCCATGCTTACAACAATTTCCAACTCGGGGGATTCCATTACTTTCCTTAGCTGGGATAGGATTTTGCTTATTTTTGCATCGCTTGCCTCCACATTATAAGAGCCAACAAGGAAAAGACCCATCATTAGAAGACAATATAAACATATAGTTATCGCTTCCCTTATTGCGGATGCGCCTATGTTTAATTTTTTAAACAACTAACTCACCTCTTTTTTAAAATTATAAACCGGTCTTAGCAATTTGTTAAATTCTTGTATGATTTCATAACATTTGAGACCCGTGATGATATCAGGTATCGCCTCATTATATTAGACCCTCGCAATAGCTAACCAAAAGAAAAGCCATTCTCAAGATTTCCTTCATGTAATATTGAAAACAAACGAGTCAAGGCTATTTCATCGCCTCCGTGTCTGTTCTCTCTTTTTCCAGTGATAAGAGAAAAAGAAAAACACATCCTAACCATCCTAACAGAATCCCAATACAAACACCACTTATCGTTTTTCTATGATAAATTTTCCCCAAATACCCACCGACGATTGCCCATAACAAATTGTTAAACATTAACATCAGGTAAAATATTTCCATTCTCACCTTCACCACCTTGTTCGTTTTTGCTTTTCGCCGTAGGTGGTAACTCCGGTGGAAGCACTATCATTTTAAATATGTTAACTTCTGTTGTCGTGAATAACAGGAGTGAAGCTTTTAAAGAAAGCACACTCCCAAATTGAAAAAGCACTACACCGCTTTGAACAGTTTGAATATTTTCTCTGGGGATGAAGGTCTTTTTAAAAAGGGATTGCACAATAACACCTTTATTCTCAATCCGAACCTCCCTTGGAAAAAGCATGGGCGAAATATCGTTACAGTATAAATAAAGAAAAGAAAGATTATAAAAGATGACGGAAAGTAGAAGATGGAAAGAAGGAAGATAGGCTCTATTTGGTTCTTCTAAGAAAAATGGATAAAGTATAAACGGGGAATTCACAAAAAACAAAAGGATTAAAAAAATGGCGATAAATCGCAAATACCAATGATAAGTAGAATACTTATAGATACCTGGGCAAAGAGGCATAGAAACCGATTGCTTACCTATCGCATATGTTTTCACTATCTTTTCAAAATCTTTAAATCCAGGCAATGCTTTAACCACAAAAACGATTCCAAGAGGGATTTTTCGTTCATTTTCCAAATATATAAGCATCCATAGCCTATGTTTACCTATCCCTTTAATTTTATTCCAGGGTATCTTTATGATTCTCTTGCTGATAAGGTAAACGCCATCCTCTCCAACAATGAAAGCCTTGTAGAACAAAGAAGGAGCTACTATCCAGAGGGCATAGGTAATGAGGATAGCTAAGGGTATATTCCGAATGGGAATCCAGAAACCAATTTTGCGAAGCGAGCTTGCCAATTGCAGGACACGAAAAGCGATATCGTTTATATCTTTCACTAAATATGGATTTGAAGAGGAGTTGAAGGAAGACAGGAAATTTTCTATTTTTGGACTTAATTGTAATAAAATAAGGGGGAAAAAGATAAACCCTAAGATATAAAATATTATAATTGTCAAAAGGAGATGTAATAGAAAGGTAAACCAGTATGGATATCGCCCCTCAAATAATTTCTTGCAGGGTAAAAATTCCATCATTCCTTAATTGGGGTTATCCCTCCTATATCCTTGACTTGAACTTTACATTTACAATATGAAAGTAATCCAACACTCAATGTTAGCCCTCCCCTATACATACCCCTTCTTCATTATATGAGAAAATCACTTGAATGATTTTCAACGCATTTATATTCCATTGCACATTCTCTCCAAAGAGCCCAGCAAGCGATTTAGCTAAGCAATCACAACTATGGCTATCCACCCCTACGTTTCCACCTATACAAAAACATGAATACTTTGCTGAAACCCAAAATCTTAGTCCTTTATGGGGACACTTACTAGAACGCCATACACAACTTAAGTCTAAATGACCCTTAATTCCCCCAATCCCGACGACAAAAGAATAAGAATCGCATACACCGGTCCAGCCTATAACGCCCACATCAGGGTATGACTTGGTGGTATATCCTGTGGGGTCCACAAAGATAAGGGAATTATTAAAAGCATAAAGATAATAATTAACACCCTCTTTACTTTGGTCCCTCACAACAAACCTTCCAATCGTAAGATTATACCATCTTTGAGTCAAAAGATACATCCCTGCATCTCCATAATACCCGAGCTCGCCAACATATAGATAGGGATTTGTGATTGTGCCAGTAGCTTGGAGAATATTTCCCCATGCGTCATAAATTGTGGAGCTTTGGATGTTTTGATTAGCATCGGTTAGAGCCTTCGTTGAGCCGAGACCGTCGTAGTGATAGAAATAAGAAGCGTTGTTTCGGTGTTGGCTTATCAATCCTTGACCTTGGGTGTAGTAAGCCAATATATTCTCTCCTTGAGCTTCAATTATCAAATCATCACCATCAAAATAATAGTCTTTCGTCGTTCCGTCCATAGTCTTTCCTATCCTTTTGCCTTCGTGGTCATAATTATAAAATATACTCGCTCCACTTGTCAAGTTCACTTGAACCATCTTGTCCTCAAAGTTGTAAACATATGTCGTTGTTTGACCATTTTCGGTCTTTGAGACCATATTTGCGCTCTGTGCAAGCTGTTGAATGGCGATGTTTATTATCAAGGAAATAAACGAGTCTTCTTATGGCTGAGTAAATCATAAAGCCAAATTTCATAACCCATCTTGCTCCTTTTAGCATAGACCAACTTGGTATGGTCGCTGTTCCAATTATAACTTGACACATCTGCATTTTCTATCTTTCTTATAGTCCCCTTTTCAATTTCCTTCAGATAAAAACCGCTATCGCTTATTGCAAGGACATACATCCCATTTTTAGGGACTGAAAGACGAGCATCTGGGGGAAATCTTTCATCGCCAATCTTGATGATTTTTCGGAGTGCAATAGTGCCGTCCTTCTTCTCATAACAATAACACCTATAAGCTGATGGTTTTGTAGCAACTCCTAACCTGATGAGCGAAGGATAAGGAAATCCATATTGTAACGGTGCATCTGATTTTATGCGAAGAAAAGGATAATAAAGGTTAAGAAGCTCTTCCTTTATGTTTGGATTAACCGGGCTTACCTTGTAAACTTTATTACTGCGTACATCTCTCACATAAACCCACCTTGCATCCTGCGAGAGTCCTATTACTTCCCCGCCCTTAAACAACAATTTTTCTTCCCCATTTATAATGTCCACAATGTAGACTTCTTGTCCGGAGAACGCTGCGCTAAGCGCTTCATCTGCCTGCTCCATTGCTTTCCTGTCTTCCGGACTCATCATACTAATGACTTTACTTAGAAGACGCATATATTCCTCAAATTCTTCTTGCTTAAGCTTACTTTGCCAAAAAAGTGTATCTAACTTTTCAAAACGTTTTCTTTCCTCTTCACTTAGAGCCAGAAGCCCTTTATAATAGCTAGATAAAAAATCGGTTTCCGTCCCTTGCTGGTACAATTTTGCGTCAATTCTTTCAATAATAATGTGTTCATCATCAAGAAACATCCCAGGCGTTACCGAAAGCTGCTTACCTTTTAGGAGTTCTGGAACTACCAACTTAGAGCGCTTTTCCTTCAGATCCACGACCCATATCCCCTTTTGGTGGATTGAACCAGGGTAATAGGCTATGTATCTTCCATTTGGAGAAGATGAGAACCAATTGATAGCTTCTCCGTTCAACCATAGTACTTTTCCGCTGGAATGACCGGAAAGTATTAAGAGGGGAGTAAGGTTATTTGAACCCCTCATACTACTGACCAACACCACATTTGGGTTTAAGAAATCAATCCAAGAAGGAGCTTGCTCTCTGAAAAAATTAAGAATGGAGTCTGAAGATTTCAATGGTTCTTCCTTGACTTTTAAAACATGGTGACCTTCAAGTTGTGCCCAAAATAATTTGCTTGTTAATATCAACGCAACTACAAGTAATAACGAATATGTAAGTTTATTCCATATAGTTTTTTTCATTTTGAACCCTCGCAGCATTGCTTATAGAAATCCCTCCCTTCTGCAAAACAATTTGGAAGATTAAATTTCCACCACTCTATTTTATCTGTCTTCAAGAGAATCGGGAATTCCCAGGGTCCCTCACTGTTCATACATTGTCCCAAACAGAGTCTGTATTGAAAGGAATTAGAAACAAGCTCTATCAAGTTCATAAGCACTTCTCCCCAGTTAGAAGGGATGGGTTTTGGGGGCCATGGTTGAACAACAGCAGCAGATGAAGGAGGGGTAGGTAAAGGCGAAGGGATTTGCAGATCAACCCTTTTCCCCATAAGTGCTGCTACAAGAAATGCACACGACTGTTTGCAGTTAGAATATTTTCCACGTAAGCAATTGATGTATACATTCCAAGCTTTTCCTTGACAGGTTCTTGGATTAGGGAAAATCGGAATATCATAGGGGTCTTCACCAGGCCAATTTGGCCAAGGTCCATAACCTCCATGTTCCCAATCAATGGGGAAAGGAAAGGTCCTTGGTCGCTTTGAAGTCGTTGAACGAGCTATCGCAGGGTTATAAAAAGTTGAAGTGGATAACACTGTATTTGCACTCAAATAAAGCACAGAGGAATCTATCCCAAATTCAGCATACCAATTTGAAGCTCCAAGATATAAGAAAGGATTTGTGATTGCTCCACTCGCCTGTAAGATATTTCCCCAAGCATCGTAGATTGTTGTGCTTTGGATGTTTTGATTTGCATCTGTCAGAGCCTTCGTTGAGCCGAGACCGTCGTAGTGATAGAAATAAGAAGCGTTGTTTCGGCGTTGGCTTATCAATCCTTGACCTTGCGTGTAGTAAGCCAATATATTCTCTCCTTGAGCTTCAATTATCAAGTCATCACCATCAAAATAGTAGTCTTTCGTCGTTCCGTCCATAGTCTTTCCTATCCTTTTGCCTTCGTGGTCATAATTATAAACTATACTCGCTCCACTTGTCAATATTACCTGAACCATCTTATCCTCATAGTTGTAAACACATGGAGTAATCTGACCATTTTCTGTTTTTGAGGCCATATTGCCGGAGCAATCATTGGTAAAGAGCATCGCCCCTTTTCGTAAGAACACATTTTCTATCTCTTTGGAGAATAGCTTCAAGTCTTATTATTCACCTCTTCCTGGGGGGTTTTTCTTCTTCATGGCAGGATTTCTTTTTAAGCAAGGTTTCCAATGTTTTCACATATCTGCTAACTGCTAGTAGGCTCATCGTATAACTGTTAACAGCAATTATGAATATAACCCACCAAATAGAGGGTAATATCCTTGTCATATACAAATAAAAAACTATGGCAGCAATGGCACAACTCTCGAGTATCAAGAAAGGGAGATTAAACACCCTAAATGCTTGCTTAGAGCATTTTTCCCTCAGCTTGCTATATTCTTCTGGGGGATATTTATTTGCGTTGTCCATATGTAGGGAGACGATTTTTCTTACATATACCGAGCAAAGGATAAATCCGACAATAATGGGTAAGACGACGAGTAACTGCAAAGGAACCGGTAATTTCGTTGTATATACTACCCATATAGCCATTAGTAAAAGAATATTCCAAAATGTGAAGACTAGCAAATTTGTAATTATAACTAGTAATTTAGATAGCGATATTCGGGGCATTATCCCCCACTTCATGTTTGCTATTACGAATTCCACCAAGGCGCAGCTTAGAGCGAAGGGAACAGCAACAGTAGCACCTCCTACTAACTTGAGATAGGAAGAGGAGGAGAATTGACTCACAATCGCTCTTCCTATTTCCCAAAAAAGAGCTGTCCAGAAGAATACACCTATCAGCCTACTAAAGATAGTGATAAGAGTTAATAGCAAATTTTTCATACCTATATTGCCCTCCATCCATTTATGTTCACTCTTTGTCAGTTTGGGATACCTTTGCATGGTAGCAGAATTAAAAAAGGCGATTTGTTGTCCAGGCAGGGGGTAAGCCCGTTAGCTTTACAATTAATAAAATCAATAAGTATTGTGGGGATTTGGGTGTATAAACATATATCAAAAACGAGTTCTGATGCAGCTACACATCCCGCAAGGCAGGGTAGAAACCCCACCGTAGTTCCGATGCAACCTATAGCGCACCATACATCTACTGCTGACATAGGAATACCGCATAGCCCGACCGTTAATGCAAACATACATATCGCTTCTTTCACGCACTTCCAAGTCTTTGCAAGGGGACTATTCCCCGCTGGGGGACAGATAGGATTGCCATGGCAGCTTGTGCCGATACAATCCCCTAGTAAATGCCAACAAAATGTTCCTTCAGGATCTATGTAGCTGAGAGGATTTGATCTTGCGTATACATAAAGGTTGACACCTTGTTCCCACGGATCTTTTACAGCGAATCTACCCTCGGTTTGGCTATACCATCTTTGAGTCAAAAGATACATCCCTGCATCCCCATCTCCATAATACACGAGCTCGCCGACATATAGATAGGGATTTGTGAGTGTGCCAGAGGATTGAAGAATATTTCCCCATGCGTCGTAGATTGTTGTGCTTTGGACATTCTTGTTTGCATCAGTCAAAACCTTCGTTGAGCCAAGACCATAGTAGTGGTAGAAATAAGAGGCGTTGTTTCTTCGCTGGCTCGGGAGACCTTGCCCCTTTGTGTAGTAAGCCAAAATGCTCGGCACTCTAAACTCCCCAAGCGAGTTATCACTTCTTAAGACATTTTTATTGCTTTTTCTTCTTATATTACTTTGCCTTAATAACATTGCAATTTCTACCCGTTTTCCACAGGATTTCCTTCAGTAGGTAAATCGAGGTCACCGTGTAAAAAAATGAGGAAGACATATTCCTCCAAGGAAACGAAATCCCTTCTCTTAAGTCCACTTTTGGAATATAAAGAATCCCTATTAGACCACCTAAAATGATGAAAAATAGGAATAACCCCGTTAAAAAGGAGGTGGAAGCTCGGAAACCCCGCTGGTAAAGAATCCAACCCACAGTAAAACCTAAATAGGTCCCCAAAGCAATATCACAGGAAAAATCTACGGGATAGGGGATACAAGGGACAGTGAAGAAGCAGATGAGGCCACTCCCAGAAATTAACAAGGAAACTATAAACCCGATAACGAATGCTTTAATTGGGCTCAAACCTTTGGAAATGCAAATTAAGCACAAAGCGATTCCAGCGAATGCTCCAAGCCCTATTAATGCTCCTGAGGGCAGAACAATATGGGACCATTGCCAAAGGGGCGCAGAAAGATTCCCCAAAATAATCCATAATGCGGAGAGGCTTCCTATTAAAATCGCAATTAAACCCCATAGTAAACACCTGGTAACTGGGACCTTTTTCTTAAAAGAAAAAACAGCGATAAGTGTCCCCCCCAAGAAGGCTAATAATAGACAAAGGTAAGCCAACCACAATGCTTCCTTAACACCTACACATTCCGGCCCTTTCGCGCCTTTAATTAATTTTCCCAAAGTAATGATAGTCCCTAACAATACAAAAAACGTAAGCTTTAAAGACGAAGGTGTTTTTGTAACCATTTCTTCTTTAGCGAATATGAGGAGGACCAATAGGGGAATAGAGACATTTCTCTACGAGAGAAGGATACTCTTCACCCCGATATCCACAACTGTGTATCCATTCGTGGGCTACTGTGCTTCCTACTGGTCCGCACATAGATTCGTTCAATCCCATTAAGCAAACATAAGCTTTACATTTTCTGCCATGAATATAAGCAAAACCACAGTTTTCCAATCCATTACACTTAGAGTTAACGCCAATATAAATTATCTCCCCTGACTTACAGCATTCTTTCAAACACTGTATCAATTTTGGTGCTTCTTTCCCAGCGCAGCAAAAGTGATTCTCGGGGTCTGACGGCACTAGAAGATTACAAAGGGTTTCCATTTCTTTTCTTATGCGTTCCACACTTGCTGGTGGGAAACCTATAAGGGTGTACTGCCCTGAAGGATCAGTGCTGTTTAAAGGATTTTCCATTACATAAGCATATGTATTTATCTGAAACCACCTTTCCGTCGCGGTGGGATCTCTCACCCCAAACCTCCCAACCACAGGATTATACCATCTTTGTGTCAGAAGATACATCCCTGCATCTCCATCTCCATAATACCCGAGCTCGCCAAGAGCGGGATTATTGAGGGAAGTCAATCTTCCCAGAGCATCATAGCTATAACTTGTCTGACCGCCAAAATAGTCGGTCACACTCGTTCGCCTTCCCGCGCTATCATAAGTATAAGATATATATCTTCCGTTTGGCAAGGTCTTTCTCGTCAATCTTCCCGCCGAGTCGTATTGATAGGTTATCGTGTTTCCCGCCCAAGTGATTGTGTAGTTCGGAGGGGTTCCCGTGCAAGTCAAATCGTATTCGGATGTCATCCTTCCCACAGCTTGTAATTGCAGATTATCTCTTCCTCTCACTGCGAAGTTCTTCATTGGATAAGTTTTGCGAGCATGATTAAAAGCGGTGCAGTTAGCATAATATGAAACCAAAATAACAAATTAAGAGAGAGGAGAACGGTCAGAACATATAAGTGAACCTTCATAATACTACTTTTTTCCCAAAGATGTTTCAGGGAATATACAATAAAAACTATAGCTCCTATGGATAAAAGCTCCAAGAGGATGGTATAAAATTCAAAAGGCAATTTGGGAAGCTTCACAGCATTAATCTTTCTTTCGGGTACCTGCTGGATTATGGGCATCAAAGGAATCCAAAATATAAAGTAGCCTACATAAATTCCTTTCCAGAGAGCTATTAATTTTAAGTATTCCTTGATGATAAGCCATTTGCTGGTGCCCATGGTTTGCTCCATTTTTATCACTCCTTATCCTTTTGTTTGCAGCACCAAAATAGCTTAACAGTAAGCTGAAAATCAATTGTGCAAGAAAGCCTCCATTTCTTCCGATCATAGGAAGGACTAACCGGCGCAGGAAGCCAAGGAACCACTATGACGCTAGGCAAGTGCCAATTAATGAGAGGTATTGAAGGAGGGGGTAAATACCACAATCCGTCTTCGTATCTTGCAGTGCCCTTATATGTATAATCAAACAACAGAAATTTGGGGATACAGCGGGCTTCAGCGCACCAGTCATGATGAACACTTTCTGAACCTTGCGTGATTTTGTCCAATTTCCCGGTCTTTCTATCATACCAGAGACAATATTTTTTGAAGTAAGTGTAACCTATCCAACACGTTGCTCTACCCGTGGGGTCGATGTAGTTCACAGGAGAAGCATCGGAATAGCTATATAAGGAAGAGTTACGTGCGTTAAACCTCGCAGGGTCTCTTGTTAGAAATGTTCCATGTGAGATATTTAAGAACCGTTCACCTGTTAATGTTAGGTTAATGTCCTGGTCAAAGCAATAGCCATGCTCTCCAACATATAAGTAAGAATTAGTAATGGTTCCAGAGGATTGAAGAACATTCCCCCAAGCATCATAAATCGTTGTGTTTTGGATGTTTTGATTTGCATCAGTCAAAACCTTCGCTGAGCCGAGACCGTCGTAGTGGTAGAAATAAGAAGCGTTGTTTCTCCGCTGGCTTAAAAGCCCTTGACCTTGGGTGTAGTAAGCGAGGATTGAGGAGCCTTGCGCCTCAATTATCAAATCATCGCCGTCAAAATAAAAAGAATTGTGGATTGGGTTGTTTCTTTTCATTGCTTTGAAAGACTTAGAAGAAAAGACTATTAAACGTGAAATCATCCGAGGAATGTTAGCATTATAAGTAGGAAAAAGGAGACCCAAATCGCAATGCCCCACCAGGTTCTAAACCAATCTCGGGCCCATCTTCTAATAGAAGCCGAAGCATTTATATACTTGCAAAAGTCCTCAAATTTAAAACCCTTAATCTCCTTTTGAAAGCAAAAAACTGGCGAAAAGAGAAAAAGAAAACCGCCCATCTCACCGATCCAGAAAGCGAAAAGGAAACCGAAAACAAAGAAAATTTTAAGGAAAATTATCAATCCCTCTATCGCTCTCACGCTATTGTTTTTCAGATATCCTTCTATAGGGAAAGTTATAATAAATGATCCCAACGCAACATAAAATGGAAGAGCAATCGCATTTAATAAAGCGATTCTATATCCTCTTTTCGCCGCCTCGTCATACCATATGCGTTTCCTTAAGGCTATAAAACACCATATACACACTAAATAATAGAGTATAGATATTATAAGACCGATATTTGTCATCACGCTTTACGCAATTAGAAATTTTGCTATCAAAATTCCTTTACAGGTGCCTTCTCAGTCCGTATACGGGTTTCTCTCGCCGTGCAATTACACAACACCAATTCACCTACGGCTTCCTTCCAAGAACCAAACGCGACCTCGATTACACACTTGCCAAACTCTTTTACCGCTTCCTCGAAGCATTTGTCTCGCCATTTTCTGCAGAAATCGCTACTGATTAAGCCCAATGGGTCGGTTAAACTTGTGGAGAGGTCCCTTACATAGAGATAAACACCTTCGGCTGAAAAATTCTCCTCGCGACGTGACAGGGGGTCCTTCACCACAAACCTTCCAATCATAGGATTATACCATCTTTGTGTCAGAAGATACATCCCTGCATCTCCATCTCTATAATACCCGAGCTCGCCAAGAGCGGGATTAGTGAGGGAAGTCAATCTTCCCAGAGCATCATAGCTATAACTTGTCTGACCACCAAAATAGTCGGTCATACTCGTTCGCCTTCCCGCGCTATCATAATTTCTATTAAATATACCTCGCAAGACGGCGCTTTTGTTGTCATCTTGTCTCTATTATGGAGGAAACATTTTTAGATTCATCAATGAAGATGTTTCAAAAAGCCAGATTTCATAACACTTCTTTCCCTTTGAAATGTATAATAACATTTTATCGTCTTCGCTCCACTCAACTATAGATATTGATTTGTCTGTGATTTTTTTAATTTTGCCATTGCTTAAATCCTTGAGAAAAAGTCCTTTTGGCCCATATGCAATGGAAAAGTGCCCTTGTGGCGAAAGGGAAAGACGAGAATCATTAGGGAATCTCCCATCACCGCAGTTTATCGTTTTTAAGAGCCTAATCTCGCTGTTCTTCTTTTCATAGCAATAGCATTTATAAGTGGAGGGAGGATAGAGAGGATAATAAAGACCAGCGAAAGATAGAGGAGGATAAACGAAACCATATCTCAATGGTCTTTCTTTTCTTATCCTCAGGTCAAAAGAGCCCTTGTAAAAAAGCTCCTCTTTTTGGGGAGGATTGTCTATATCCACCTTAAACACTTTGTGGTCCATATTATCTAAAACATAAACTCCCTTTTTGTCCTCCTTTATCCCGATAACCGTCCCACCTTTCGCAAGCAGCTTTTCTTTCCCCGTTTGTATATCCACCAGCCTTATTTCTTTACTTGCCGCTATTTGGTCAAGGTATTTCACATAATCTTTCAATTTTTGCAAATCCTCCTTGCTAATTTGTTTTAAGACTTTGGTTTCCAGGCGGTGTAATTCTTGCTCTTCCTCGGGTTTTAGCTTTCCAGCGAAGAAGAGGGAAAGTAATTCAAAATATCGCTCTACTTCCCTTTGGCTTAAGCACCTTAAATCGATAGATACATCCAATTTTTCTCCTTTTTTCAATAACTCTTCGTCTACCCTCTCTATAACAAAATGCCTCTCATCCAAAAATCTGTGCACAAATCCTGATAGGACTTTGCCCCGCAAAACTTCCGGTGCCAGCAGCTTTGCGGTGTGGGTTTTTAAATCCAAGAGCCAAACTCCACCTATATCCTCTGGACCAGGGTAAGCTATATACTTCCCATGAGGTGAACAAGCTACCCAATCGATATTGCTGTTCAGCCAGAGGATTCTTCCTTGTTTTCGAGGAGAGAGGATAAGCAGAGCGCGAAGGTCTCCTTGTTTATATCTCCCATCAACCACAATTTCTTTATCCTGAAGAAAAGAAATAGAAGAAGGAGGTTGCCACTTGATTGCTTTGATGATTTTGTTTAGAAGAAAGTTACTTACTATTTCTTCCTTAATAGGGAGTTTACTATTATACTTGGTTTTCGCTGATGATATCAGAAAAATCACTGCAGAGTTTATCAAAACCGCTATCCCAAAAGCTACTGAGTGTTTTAATAACGATCTCGACTTTTTCATCGTTTACTTCTCTTACAGCACTCCTTGTATTTTTCCCTGGCTTTGGATATACAATTGGGGAGATCTGGCACTTTCAATCCCTCGGTAGGTGCGAAAGTACCAGCTGTATTTAAGCAATGGTACATGCAATTTAGATATATTCTCAGCTTCGTTAGCTCCTCTAAAAACTGCTCTATTGGGCTAGGAGGATTAGGTTGAATACCGGGTGCGGAGGGAATCGGAGGTATAGGTGGGTAATGCGATGGTGGGGAGGGTAGGGGAAAGCAAGGAAGTTCTATGGCCTCCTTTGTGTACACGCCGGAATATTGCGCACAAAAGCTGTAGCATTTATCACATTTCCTTTGCATACATTTTATATAATCACTCCAAGCTTCTTGTTGACAATTTGTTGGGTGTTCAAATATTGGTGATTGGTGGGGGTTACAAGTTGGCTGCCATTTGCCATAATTCCCCCAAGGCCAATCTGGCGGTATAGGAGGTATAGGCTGTCTTCGCCTTTTATTCATAATATATCCTAGAAGGGGATTATAAATTGTTGTATCTCTTAGAATGCTAGAGGAAAAGGAATAAGTGGTGCCTTCACTTATACCTGTTTCTCCGTAGAACCCAGAAATCCCCATATATAGATATGGATTTGTGATTGTGCCAGTAGCTTGGAGAACATTCCCCCAAGCATCATAAATCGTTGTGCTTTGGATGTTTTGATTTGCATCAGTCAAAACCTTCGTTGAGCCGAGACCATCGTAGTGGTAGGAGTAAGAAGCGTTGTTTCGGCGTTGGCTTATCAATCCTTGACCTTGCGTGTAGCAAGCGAGGATCAAAGAGCCCTGCGCCTCTGTAATCAAGTCATCGCTATCGAAATAATAGTCTTTCCTCGTTCCATTCATTGTTTTTCCCAATCCGCTTTCCTTCGCTAATATATTATAAATAGAAATAGCTCCGTCCGTGAAGTTAAGTTAAATAATTTTAGTCATAGAGTAGAATTCATAAATAGCTTCTAAGCTCTTATCTATTCTTGCTAACGGAATAGTATAAAGTAATCCACTACAAACCAACTTGAAAAAATTATCCCTAATTGCATTAAAGTCATCAGTGTCATACTTTCAATTGATAATGTTGGTGGAAAGTCATATACCCACTGCAATTCTTCCTCTTTTACATCTCTTCTAATTTTTGCCCGAAGGAATAGATAAGGGGAAGCAAAAAAGAAGAGGAGATCTAACCATCCTACCCCAAAGATAAAAAATAATAGGATTAACAACAAAAAGAAAAATTTTATATGGGGAAAAGATTGAAAGCTTATACTGGTCACATAGATGCCGAAAAGGAAAATGAAAGAAATTATAGGAGAATAAAGCAAAGCGTGTTTGCAGCGAGGTATCTTAATGTGGAAAGAAAGAAGTAGAACCGAGGACATAAATGTGAAAACATAGAGGAAAGCAAAAGGGGGAACAAACCAAGGTAAGCCAACAACTCTCTCCTTATCAATGAAGAGATCGGGAAAGATATATATCCAGCCAGAAAGGTATCCCCCTAATAGAGCTCGTATGTGTGCTGATTTATAAGGAACAGAAAGACTGTTTCTAAAATCCTGAAGTGAGGATGCTTCCCAAACTCCCTTTGAGAGGTTTCCTCGCAGATAGTAGGGAGCTAAGAAGAAAAACGCTACATCAGGGTTATTTGCGGCTGACAACACAAAGGGTAATATTAACAAAAAAAAAGAGCCCGTGGCTATCTTGTTCGGAGAAACCTCCAAACAAAAAATAATATTTTCTCACGGCATATTGGAAAGAGGTAAGAATGACAACAATTAAGGAGGTGTTAAATATTGCGTTGCGAATATAACCTATTTTTCGGTACCGAAGAAGTAAAACAAAAGAAAACATAAAAAACAACAACCCCAATAGATATATACTAATCAAGACACCTCTCTCCACAGGTTCTGAGAACATAACAGGGTGGCCCTCCTTTCCATTTGGTTTAAGTTCTATCAATAGAGATAACTCTCTATTTACCAGTATTTATCAAAAATTGGCTGAAGAAAATAATGGTTAGGTGAACGATATCTATTGCGGCACATCATAAATGCATTGTGGCACATTTCCTGCCCACGAAGTCGGTCATGCTCGCACATCCTCATAGGTATTACTTCGCATCCCCAGCGACTTAACTCGAATCCAACACCGCCACAGGCCATCCAACATATAACCATCCCTACTCCCCCAAAAGGAACGCAAATCAAACCGCAACCTCCACCCCAACCTATAGCGCCCCACCGATTACACCAATCCTTTGCCTTCTCAACACACCGCTTGCACTCCTCGTATTCGTTTTCAACTTTTCTTATGCATACCCAATATTGATTTAAGCAATCTGTAAGAACGGGATTAACTAATCCATAGGGGTCTACCTCGTTTGCGGGACTATTAGCCACATATAAATAAAGTGAAGAATGTGGGAGAAGACCTTGCCCCTGGAAGGTTTTGCCACTTATACCTTTGATTAGTGGGTCCTTCACCACAAACCTTCCAATCGTAGGATTATACCATCTTTGAGTCAAAAGATACATCCCTACATCGCCATCTCCATAATACCCGAGCTCGCCAACATAGAGATAGGGATTTGTGATTGCTCCACTCGCCTGCAAGATATTCCCCCAAGCATCATAAATCGTTGTGCTTTGGATGTTTTGATTAGCATCTGTCAAAACCTTCGTTGAGCCGAGACCGTCGTAGTGATAGAAGTAAGAAGCGTTGTTTCGGCGTTGGCTTATCAATCCTTGACCCTGCGTGTAATAAGCGAGGATTGAGGAGCCTTGCGCCTCAATTATCAAATCATCGCCGTCAAAATAGTAATCTATCGTCGTTCCGCCAGCTGTCTTCGCTATTCTCTTCCCTGAATGGTCATAGGAATAGACAATTGAGGTGCCGTTTGGCAAGTTCACTTGAACCATCTTATCCTCATAGTTGTAAACATATGTCGTTGTTTGACCATTTTCGGTCTTGGAGACCATATTGCCATCGGTGGTGAATGTGCCTTTTAAACCCGCCATCTAGTCTTTCGCCTCTTTACCTTTAATTCTTTTATTT